>NZ_LZKQ01000232.1 GCF_001668675.1 Mycobacterium asiaticum
GGGGCCCCCCCCCCCCCCCCCCACCACCCCCCCCCCCCCCCCCAACCCCCCGGTTTTTGCCCACAAAAGGGGGGGTTTGGGGGGGGGCCCCGCGCAACCTAAACGGCCTCGCCCGTGGGTGAAACGATCTGACGGACAGGCCCTTTGATGCGATCCGCGATAAAGCGTCCGGCCAGCGTGGTCACCGCGTCGGTCGCCCGCGCGGCGAAGCCTGACCTGCCATCAGAAGTCAGTGCCGCGAGCGCGTGCCGCGCGACCTCGGCGGAAAGGTTGCAGCGGCTTCCGCCGCCGCTTCGCGGCAACGACGTGATGACCTTCACCCCGGAGTCGCGCACATCCTGCTGCAACATGTCGCCGAACGCCCGCAGGAAGGCCGCACTCGCCGAGTACACCGCGGTCCCCAGCCCGGGACCGCCGTCATCCGGCGACGCGGTCAGCAGCACGCCGCCACGGCCGTACGTTGCCATGCGCTCAGCTTGCAATCGAGCCAACGACATCGTGCCGCGGACGCTGCTGTCCACCAGATCTAATGCGCCATCCAGGCTGTCGTCCAGGCACATTGCATCGCTCACCGAAGCCGTCAGCGCCGCCACCGTCACCGGACGGCCATCGGACACCACCCGCCGATGCAGCAACTGCGCGTTTTCCGCGCAGCACAGCGAGACCTGCTCGGCCTGCACGTCGGTGCCGAACAGCGTGAGTGCGGCTGCCGCCGTGTGAATTTCGTCGTATTCGTCGGCGATGATCAGGTTGTAGCCACGTCTGGCGAACTGTTTGGCCAGCGCAAATCCCACCCCGCAACTGGCACCTGTGATCAAAGCCAACTCTGCTGTCATGTTAATGGTCCTTTTCCCTTTGCCCGCAGACGCGTGCTACCCGACGCGTCCGCGGCCAAACAATCTCTTCGCTCAGCGGCTATTTCGGGACGACGCTGCATACCCTCGCCAGGAGCCGTTTTATCCCACCGCAGCGGGGAATTCCTTGCAATGCGCAGCGGCTGGCTCGGCCGCAGCGTGGAAGTAATTGAAGACCGAGAAATGGATGGGAATAGCGATGGGCGACAGCAACAGTGGTCCCGAAGAGGGTTTGAAGGGCGTCGCAGAGGGCGTGAAAGGCAAGGCCAAGGAGGCCGTCGGCACGGTCACTGGTGCCGATGACCTGAAAAACGAAGGCCGAGCGCAGCAAGACAAGGCGGACGCCCAGCGTGATGTCGCCAAGAAGGAGGCGGAAGCCGAATCCGCCCGCGGCGGCGCCGAGGCGGCCGAAGAACGGCAAAAAGAGAACCAGTAGTTCGATCCTCCTGCCCCGCGGTCCCAGCCATTCGGTTGGGACCGCGGTTTTTTTCATCCCGGCGCAGTCTTTTACAGACTTTGGTGCTGCGGTTGCTTACGCTTGAAGCGGGTATGGGAAGTAGTGATGCAAGAAGCCAACGGGAAGGGCGACCTCGGCGGTGTAGTAGCGATCGGCGCTTCCGCAGGGGGAGTTGAGGCTCTGTCGAACCTGGTTCCGGGCCTTTCTGCTGACTCGCCCTACGCCTATCTCGTCGCCTTACATTTGCCCCCCAGCGGTCCGAGCGTGCTGGCGCGCATCATCGACCGCATGGGTGCGTTACCCGCAGCCACTGCCGAGCACGGAACTAGGCTGGAACCCGGGCACATCTACGTAGCCCGACCAGACCACCACTTATTGGTTGCCGACCACCGGGTGGTGCTCTCCCAAGGCCCCACCGAGAACGGCCATCGTCCGGCAATCAACGCGTTATTCCGTTCGGTGGCAGTAGCTTTCGGTCCGCGCGCGATCGGGGTGTTGTTGTCGGGTGTGCTCGACGACGGGGTGTTGGGGCTAGAAGCAATCCGCTCCCGTGGCGGCACCACGATCGGCCAGACGCTCGACGACGCGCTGTTCTCCGCAATGCCGGCCAGCGCCGAAGCCGCCGGGGTGCTGGATCGGCAGGTCCGGGCCGCAGACATCGGCGCCGTGCTCAAAGAGCTGGCACAACGTGATATCGAGGAACCGCAGATGGAACCGGACGACTCCCTGGAGTTTGAAAATCGCATCGCCATGACGGCTCGGTTCGCCACCGTCGACAGCGACGAGTTGGGCCCCGCATCCGGTTACACCTGCCCGGACTGCAACGGCTCGCTGGCAAAGGTGGGCGAGGACAATTACCGGTGCAGAGTCGGTCACGCCTGGTCACCGGATTCGCTGCTCGCTGCACGCGACGACGAAATCGAGAACGCGCTCTGGATCGCCCTGCGGAGCCTGCAGGAGAAGGCGAAACTTGCCAGACAACTGGCGGATAGGGCCGGCCGCGGTCCGTTGTTCCAGCGCTACACCGACTCGGCCGAGGAGACCGAGCGCGCCTTGGCGGTGCTCAGTGAGCGTCTCGCGGCCGCCGGTCCGCGCACTGGAGATGTTGGTGAGTGAGCCAGACACGGCCGTTCTGATCGACGTCGAGCATCAGAGCGGCGTCTCTATCGTCATGACCGACGGCGTGTTGAACTATGCCACGTATCGGGGTGTGCGGGACACGATCATCAAGACCGCCTTGGACGAACCGCGGGCCGTCGTTGTTGATGTCAACCGCTTGTCGGTTCCGGCTCCGTCGGCCTGGTCGGTGTTCACCAGCGCGCGCTGGCACGTCAGTACCTGGCCGAACGTGCCGATTCTGTTGGTGTGCAACGATATTGAGCGCCAACGGACTATTGCGGCAAGCGCGGTGACGAGGTACGTGCCGGTGCACCCATCTTTGGAAGCCGCGCTCGAGGCCGTCGACGAACTGGCCATGCACGGGCGGCGGCGAGCACGTGCCGCGCTTCCGCGCTCGCGCGCCAGCATCCGGCTTGCCCGCGCCATGATCCACGAATGGCTCACTGCCTGGTCGGTGCATGAGCTGATTCCGGTGGCCGGAACGGTAGCGACCGTGTTTATCGAGAACGTGCTCGAACACACCGAAAGCGCGCCGGTGTTGGTCGTCGAAAACTTCAACGACACCCTCACCGTCGCCGTGGAGGATTGCAGCCATCAGCCCGTGAACCGCCGTGAGGACGCCGCCGGCGGCATCGACGTCGTCTCGGGTCTGGCCATCGTCGGTGCCCTGTGCCGAGCCTGGGGCAGCACGCCGACATCCTCCGGTAAAACCGTGTGGGCCGTGATCGGCTCCGAGAATAAGCTCTGATTTCCGCGGGTAGTGTCAGGTGCTACCACGGCGTTAGGCGGACGGCACCCAATGAGCGTCACCACGGACGAGTCCTTCGAGGCTCTGTTGCGGTACCTGCGGGATTCCCGCGGTTTTGACTTCACCGGCTACAAGCGAACGTCGTTGATGCGCCGCGTCCGGCATCGGATGGATCAGGCCGGGCATTCCAGTTTCGAAGAGTACCTCGACGTTCTGCAGGCGAGTTCGGACGAGTTTGCGGCACTCTTCAACACCATCCTCATCAACGTCACCGGGTTCTTCCGCGACCCCGAGGCGTGGGAATTCCTCGGCACAGACGTCATCCCGCGAATGCTGACCGAGCGTGGCCCCACCGATCCGATCCGGGTGTGGAGCGCCGGGTGCGCTTCCGGCCAGGAGGCCTACACCCTGGCCATCCTGCTGACCGAGGCGATGGGGCCCGAATCGTTCCGTCAGCGCGTCAAGATCTACGCCACCGATATCGACGAGGAGGCGTTGGCCGAGGCGCGCGCCGCGTCGTTCGACGCGCGGGCCGTCGAGTCGGTGCCTCAGGACTTGCTCGGTCGCTATTTCGAGCAAGTCAACGGGCGCTACCTGTTCCACAAGGACTTGCGCCGGACGGTCATTTTCGGCCGCAACGACCTGGTCAAGGACGCCCCGATCTCTCGCGTCGACCTGCTGGTTTGCCGTAACACGCTGATGTACCTGAATGCCGAAACACAGCGCAACGTGTTGGCCCGGCTGCATTTCGCGCTCGCACCGCAAGGGACGTTGTTCCTCGGCCATGCCGAGATGCTGCTGAGCCACAGCGACCGCTTCACTCCGCTGAGCCTGCCGAACCGGATATTCCGAAAGGCCGCCGGTTCACATCTGGGGTCCGACCGCTACGACGCGGGGGCATCGTTCTACGAGCGGCAGGGCGAGCTGGCTGGCCTCACCACGGTGCGCGACCTGGCGTTTCGCGCCAGCCCGGTGGCGCAGATCGTGGTGACCGGGGATGACACCGTCGCGATGATCAATCAGCAGGCGGAGAACATCTTCGGTCTCTCGGCCCGGGACATCGGCCGGCTGCTGCGCGACCTGGAGGTGTCCTACCGCCCCGTCGAACTACGCGCCTACCTGGAACAAGCGAAGGTGGAGCGGCGCTCCGCCCGCATCCAGGACGTGCGGTGGCAACGCCCCGGCGTCGAAACGGTGTGGTTCGAGATTCACGTCAACCCTCTGGTCGATGCGGAGAATGGCCTGCTCGGCGTGTCGATCGTCTTCTTCGACGTGAGCGCGACGCGCGCGCTTCTGGACAAGGTCGTGCAAACCAATCGGCAGCTCGAGACCGCGTACGAGGAATTGCAATCGACCAACGAAGAGTTGGAGACCACCAACGAGGAGCTCCAATCCACGGTGGAGGAGCTCGAGACCACCAACGAGGAGCTACAGTCCACCAACGAAGAGCTCGAGACGATGAACGAGGAGCTGCAGTCCACCAACGAAGAGCTCCACACGATCAACCAGACGCTGCGCGAGCGCAGCCTCGAGCTCGACAACGCCAAGGATTTCCTTGGCTCGCTGACCAATTCGGTGCCACTGGGCATGGTCGTGGTCGACCGCGAGATGCGGGTGGTGGTGTGGAACCGCTGTTGTGAAGAGATGTGGGGGCTGCGGACCGACGAGACCTACGCAGCGCCGTTGACCTCGCTTGACATCGGCCTACCGATGGACGGCGTGCGGCCCCTGATCGGACACGCCTTCGTCGACACCGACGGCGCCGGCGAGGCGGTCGTTGATGCGGTCAATCGACGCGGACGTCCCACCCGGGTACGCGTGACCTGCGCTTCACTACGCACCACATCCGGCAGCATCGGCGGCGCGTTGCTGCTGATGGAGGTCGTTGGCTAACGCTCGTCGGGTGCCGACTATCCGTTAAGCGAACCTCTCGGCCGGTGTCGTTTCTCCCCTAGTGGCCCGGGTAACCCATCCGTGTATCGAGCGGGTGAGGAGGAACCGCGGGAGTGAAGGTCGCGATTGTCTGCGGAGATGACGTTTTTGCCGAGTACAACAAACTTGCGGGAGACCAAGTTGGGGAATGGCACTTGCAGTTCTGCGCTGCCCTCGCCGAGCACGGACCCGCAGTCACCGCCTATCCGCGGCGACGGATCGAAAACGCGCCCGAGGTCACAAGACGCGCCTTCCGCACCCAGCCGGTAAGCGTCGGACCGACGACCACGCTCCCCCCGCGGGAGGCACTGCCGTTCGTCGGTGAGTGGGCGGGCGAGTTGCACCGAATCTGGGCAGCCGATCCGCCGGACGTCGTGCATGCTTTCGGCTGGATCGGTGGATTGGCGGCGCAACTGGCCGCACGGCGGCTTTCGCTAATCACCGTGCAGAGCTGCCATGGACCTGCCCCGGCGGGCCCGGCCGACGACGCGGAACGTAGCCGGGTTGAGCCGTTGCTGATCCGCAGCGCGACCTGGATGACGGGCGGCAGCACCGAGGAACTCGACGCACTCACCAGGTTGCGGCGCCACCGGTCCCGCCTGGCGATCCTGTCGAGCGGAGTCGACGTCAAACGCTTTGCCTCCACCGGACCCAAATCGTCCGCAAACGGCATGCACCGCATCCTGCAGGTTGAGCAGAATTCATTGCCGCGCAACGGTTTCGACAGAACTATACAGCTCCTTCCGAAGCTCCCGGGTGCCGAGCTCATACTCGTGCAGACCGGCGGTGCGACCCCCGAGGACCGCGGCGAAGTCGAGCGACTGGCCGCCCGGCTCGGGGTCAGCGACCGAGTGCGCTTCGAGGACAACGTGATTCCGGAAGAACTCCCTTCGTTGATGCGGTCTGCTGACGTGGTGGCTTGCACTGCTCGTGAGGTGCCACAGGCGACCACGGCCTTGCAGGCCATGGCCAGCGGGGTAGTGGTAGTCGGGGTCGCGGCGGGCGCACTGATCGATACCGTGATCAACGGCGTGACCGGGTTGCTGGTATCACCCACGAAGCCTCATGAACTGTTGTCTGCGCTGAAAACCCTTCAGTCAGAACGGTTCACACGGCAGAGCATGGGTTCGGCCGGCCGGTCGCGCGCGCTGTCGCGATTCAGCTGGGACCGGATTGCCCTGGACGCACTCACCATTTATCAGCAGGCAAGTACGCCTGAGCTGCAGCACGGACGACGTGCCGCAGGCCACCAGCACAGTCACGTCAAGATTTAGGCCGTCCCATGTCAACAGCCATCAGCCAAAACGGTTACCGGGTCAACGAACGACCTGCCGAGTCAGCGTCCGCCGCTTTGCAGCACGATCATTTTCACACTACCGACCCCGAGGTCGCGAAGCAGTTCCTGGAAAGCGCCTACAAACCGGGTTGGCGGGTCAGCGGCCTTGCGGCGGGTTCGGTGCTGACTCATCGGCGTTTCCAAGCTGATTCGATCACCCTGGACGAGGTGGATCTGAAGGGCCGGGCCGGCTATGAAATCCGTACGGCCGAGTCGCTCGTGGTGATCCAACCGCGCGCCGGCAAGCTGACGGCCGCCGGTGAGCAAGCGACCAGCGTGAATACGGCAGTCATCGCCGCGGGAGGTATGCCGTGCGTGCTCTGGGCCGACAACGCGCGCTTTCACGTGGCAAGTCTGGATATACGGCTGCTGAGCAAGGTCGCCGCCGACCGGAACGGTCCGCTACCCCAACAGGTGCAGTTCACGGACTGGCGGCCACGGTCCGAGCAGGCGGCGCGAAGTTGGCTCCGCGCGCTGGACTACGTGGCCGCCACCTTCGAATGCGCCGACACCGCCCAGCGGCCACTGCTCGTTTCCGCGGCGGGCCACCTGCTGGCGGCGGCAACGCTGGAATGCTTCCCGTCCAACGTCAACGCCGAACAGGCGCTGCTGAGCAGCTCGTCGGTCCCGCCGGTGCTCAAGAGCGCGGTGTCGTTCATCCATCGCCATGCCGGACACGGAATCGGGATCAACGACGTCGCGACCGCGGTACGGCTGACGCCCCGGGCGGTGCAGTATCTGTTCCGCCAGCACCTGGACACCACTCCAACCGAGTTCCTCCGTCGCGTGCGCCTGCACCACGCCCATCAGGATCTGATCTCCAGTGACCGGTCCACCAACACGGTCAGCGAGGTCGCCCAACGCTGGGGCTTCGCCCATACCGGCCGGTTCGCTGCGCTGTACCGCCGCACCTACGGCCAGAGCCCGCACACCACGCTCCAGCAGTAAGTTGGCTACTCGCCGCGGGCGCCGATGTCGGCGACGAGGCTTTCGGCGATGTCCCGCAGCTTGATGTTGGATTCTTGCGATTGCTTGACCAGCAGGTCGAATGCCGAGTCGGCGTCGACGCCGTATCGCAGCATCAGCACGCCCATGGCCTGATTGATCACCGCTCGGCGCGAATCGACGGTCAGCAGCGCGTCGCTGAGGTGCCGCTGCAGGTCGGCGTCGAACTGATCGGTGATGTCGATGTAGAACCCGCCGATGCCCAGCAGCCTGCCGTCCGACCCGGTGATGCGGTCGCCGACCACGACGACGACGTGCACGTTTCCGCTGGTATCGACGATCCGGTGCCGGCTGCTGAATGGGGCGCTGTGCCGGCGCACCTGGTCGATCAGCTCGGCAACCGTCGGCTTGTCGTCGGGATGCTTGTGCTCGAGTAGCAGCTGGGTGGTCGGGGTGACGGTGCCGGGTTCGTAGCCGTGCATTCGGGCGACCTCGTCCGACCACTCCCAGCGGTCCTCCCGGGCCAGATACCGAAACTTCCCCACCGGCGGCCACCGGCGGACCTTCTTCCGCCGAGAATCTGCACACACCAGTCCTATGCTATTCCGATCTACCGGGCCGAGCTCAGGCCGTCTTGGCCAGCTCCGTCGAGCCCGATCCGTCATGCCTGGCGACCCGACGAATCAGCGAGCGGGTCGCCTTTTCCAGTATCAGCTGTGCTTGCGGTCGCGGGCTGCGTTCGGCCCGCCGCGTTGCCGAAGCGATCGTCAGTCCCTGGCGATAACCGGTGACCACCCGCGGATCGACATAGGAACCGCGCGCCACCGCGGGGGTATTGCCCAGTTCTTCGGCGACTTCGCGCATCACGGCGGCCTCCACGCGCTTGGCGACCCGCTGCGACACCGCCGGGTCGGCGTCGGCGAACGCCACCGCGGCCAACACGGTGCCATGCCAGGTCCGTAGGTCCTTGAGACTGTATTCGTCGCCGACCAGTTCTTTGAATCGCGCACGAAGGTCGTCGGCATGCACCTCCGTCCAGCCGGATGTGTTGCGGCACACCAACAATCGCTCGATAGGCTCGGTTCTGCGCAGCAGCGCACGCACCGCGCGCACCACTTCGGGATCCTCGACCTCATAGGTGCGCCGCACCCCGCTCTTGGCCGGGTAGTCGAACGCCACGGCGTCACGGCGTACCGTCACGTGCTCGCACAGCAGGGTGGCCAAACCGTAGGACTCGTTCTCCTCGGCGTACTGCTCGCCACCGGCGCGAAAGTAGCCGAGGTCGACCAGATGCAGGCCCAGTGCCAGCACCCGATCCCGCTTCAGGCCCCGTCCGGCCAGGTCACGCGCGATCCGTTCGCGGTAGGCCGGCAACTCCTTGGACAGCTCGAGCACCCGATCGAACTTCTCCTCGGCACGCTCCTGCTGCCAATTCACGTGGTAGAGGTACTGGCGGCGCCCCGCTGCGTCGGTGCCCACCGCCTGGATGTGGCCGTTGGGATACGGCGAGATCCACACCTTTTTCCAGGCCGGTGGAATCACCAGGTCCTTGATCCGCTGCAACGTCGCCGCATCGGTCACGAGTTCACCGTCGGGACCGTAATACGCAAAGCCTTTACCTCGGCGCTTGCGGGTGAGTCCCGGCTTGTCCAATACGCTGCGCCGCAGCCGCATCTCACTCCTAGACGTGTCCCCCGACTCGAGTTCGGCTGGAAGCTGAATTACCCGTGCCGCCAGCCGCTACACCTGCCGGTTCCGAAGCAGCAGCGGCACCAACAGCCAAGAGACGGCAAAAAGCGCGAGCGCGCACAAACCCGCGATGACGCCTGCGACCACGCCGGCCACCGCGTCGAAAATGATCACCGTCACCCCGGTCAGTGCGAGCCCCAGCAGCAGCAAGCCGCCATACGCGCATCGGTGCGCCGCAGCGACCAGTACCGAAAGCCGATGCCGCCGGAACAGCAACCGGTGCATGCCCACCGGCGCGATGAGAAACACGGTGGCGGCCACCGAACAACCCACCGTCACCAGATAGACCACCCGGATCGGCTCGCTCATCACGTCGAATCGGCTTTGAAAGGGCAGCGTCAGCAGAAACCCCGTCAGCAGCTGCACACCGGTCTGCACCACCCGCAGCTCCTGCAGCAGGCTGGCCCAGTTGCGGTCCAGCCGCTCTATTTCGGTTTCACCGCGTTCGCGGCGATTCCACTGCTGGTCGCGTTCGGGACGGTCGACATCCACCACGTGATCATCCCCCGCATGCCAAACGACCCGCCACCTCGATGTGACGGGCCGCTAGCGGATCGTGCAGGTAATCAGCCGGCCATGAACTCGTGGTAGGCCGATGCCAGGTTCGGCGGAAGCACCGAGACGTTGCACTGCCGCTCCGTGTCGCCGATCGGCGCCAGGATCCCCCGCAGGTCGTAGTACTCGTTGGGATGCGCGGTGAAGTAGCTGCGGATGTTGGCAGCGGCCTCTCCGCGCGGCTGCCCGTAAGCGGCCGAAACGACCTGGTTGGCCTCCGGGTGGCCGGACAGGTACTGCTGCGCGTCGCCGGTCACCGAGGAAACGGTGGCGCGGACGCCTTCCGGACTGCAGTCGGGCGCGGCCGCGGCCGACGGCGCACCGGCAATACCCAGAGCAATTCCCCCGAGCAGACAACCGGCGCTGACGCCGGCAACTCGCCGACGCGCGACGTTACTGCTGAATTTCATAATGAATGTTCCTCCGAATGAGTGAACCGATCGATGAGGTCCCGAAACCTCGAATTCCAAAGTAGCGGAAGCAAAAACGTGCGTTGATTGCTGTTCGCGCACAACGAACATGCGCATCCGGCGCATGGGAGATAAATGTGTGACGCGAGCAACTCCCGTTGCGTATTTAGCTAAGCAAATGACCAAGCAAGCCAACAATTAATGAGATTTCTCAGAGAACCGCGCAAGTTCTTAACGAATCGTGATCACGATTCGTGATGCAACCGTTATCTCACGTCAGGCCAACACGGCGGGCCACTTCGTTTATTGGATACCATTGCGCCGCAATGGATCCCAATGCTAACGGTTGAGCTTGCCGTCCCGCACACCGGTCAGCGCGTCGTCCAGCGTCGGGTAGAGCGGGAAGGTCTTGTCCAACCCGGTCAGGTGAATCGGCCGCCGGGTGGCCGGTCCGCGAGCCACCACACCGAACTCCGCGGAATCACCTAACTTCTCGTACGTCGCCGCCAGAATTTTGAGGCCCACCGAGCCCAGAAACTCCACCCCGGACAGATCAATAATCAGCGCTTGTGGGTTATCCGTGATGACACCACCGATGGCTTCTTCGAGGGCCGGCGCGGTGACCAAGTCGATTTCGCCGCCGATGCTGAGCACAGCGACGCCGTCGTGGTCGGAGACCGTGGCGGTGATCGAATCAGGAGCTGACAACGGCGATCCTTTGTCCGGGCCTTCGGTGTGCTGCAAGCCTAACCCGCCGTGCAGACCGCGAGAAGAAGAAGACCTCAACACGCCCGACGGCACCGCCCAAGCTACTCTCCCCATAGCACCTGCGCCCTGCGGATGCGCGAGTCGGTGGGAGGGCATATATGTCTGATTCGGCGGCAGATTCCAGCGGCACCGGCACCGGCGTCTCCAGCGAAGGTTTGTTGCCCCAGCTGGTTCAGCACCTGCGGCGGAACAGAACCGCACTGCGCGAAGAGTGGGCCCGCCGGATCACCGAAGCGGAGTTGCTCACCGCGATGACCCCCGAGGAGATCTTCTCCGAGGCGACCGCCGTCTACGACAACTACGTCGAGGTACTCGAGACCGGTAGCGTCGAGGCCCTGCAGGACTACGCGCGGGACCTCTCGGAGCGCATCATCCCCCGCGGTGTGGAAACCGACGAGGTGCTGGGCATCGTGCTGCTGTTGCGCGACGTGCTGGCGCGCTCGTTGTTCGAGAAGTACCAAGCCGAGTTCGACATGCTCAACCAGGTGCTGGACGCCTACGAGCCCGCGGCCAACCGCATCGCCAATACTGTGGGCGTCAGCTTCGTACAGGAACGCGAACGCATCATCCGTCAGCAGCAGGAGGCGATCCGCGAGCTGTCGACGCCAGTGCTGCAGGTGCGCGAGCAACTCCTGATCCTGCCGATCATCGGCGTGCTGGACAGCCAGCGTGCCCGGCAGGTCACCGAGCAACTGCTGCGAGCGATCCGGGCCAACCGGGCAAAGGTGGTCGTCATAGACATCACCGGTGTGCCGACCATCGACTCCACGGTTGCCAACCATCTGGTGCAGACGGTCGACGCTTCGGGGCTGATGGGTGCGAGCGTGATCATCACCGGCTTGTCCTCCGAGATCGCGCTCACGCTGGTCACCATCGGGCTTGACCTGTCGAAGATGAACGCCGTCGGCGACCTGCAGGGCGGTATTGAAGAAGCCGAACGTCTGCTGGGTTACGAAGTCACCCGCACCGGCGAGTAAGCCGGCTCCGCATGCCAGTACCGATTCTGAAGCAGGGCGCGATACTGATCGCGACCGTGCAGGCTGCCTTGACCGACTCCGACACCGAGCGGCTGCGCGAGGACCTGATGGAGCGAGTCAGCCGGTTCCGCGCGCAGGGCATAGTCGTAGACGTCACGGCCATCGATGTCATGGATTCCTTCGCGGCCCGGTCGCTGCGGACGATCGCGCACATGACTCGGCTGCGGGGGGCCACCACGGTGATCGTGGGCCTGCAGCCGGAGGTGGCGTTCGCGATGGTGCAGCTGGGGCTGGCCTTCGACGACATGAGCACCGCGCTGGATCTGGAAGAGGGCATTGCGCTGCTCAACAAGCAGCTTGGACTGGCCAGATGGACGATCGGGCGCGACGGTGGCGGGTGAGACGGTGGTCGCCATCAACACCTCCGACGACATCGTCGCCGCCCGGAAGGCCGGCCACCAGCTCGCCCAGGATCTCGGGTTCTCCCTGACCGACGTCACGATGATCGCGACCGCAATCTCCGAGATCGCCCGCAACATCACCAGCTATGCCGGCCGAGGCGAGGTCCGTGTCGGCGTCGCCGACCGCGAGGGCCGCAAGGCGCTGGTGGTGCGCGCCGAGGACGACGGCCCCGGTATCGCCGATATCGACCGCGCAATGGAAGACGGCTACACCACCGGACGCGGTCTGGGCATGGGATTGCCCGGTGCCCGCCGGCTGATGGATCGATTGATCGTGGAGTCGTCCCTCGGTCACGGCACGGTCGTCGAGATGTGGAAATGGGTTCCGGCCCGTGCCTGACCGGTGGCGATCGGGGGGGCGGTTCGGGCCGATCGAATGGGCGACGGCCAGCCGATCACGCCCGGGCGAGTCGGCGTGCGGCGACCAGACGGTCGCTATCGACGTCGACGGGGGCGTCGCACTGTTCGGCGTGCTGGACGGTTTGGGACATGGTCCGGCCGCGGCGGACGCAGCGCTCGCGGCTGTCGATGCGTTGACGGCAGCGCGAACCGAGCGTCTCGAGGTGCTCATCGCGCTGTGCCACCGCGTCCTGGCCGGCACCAGGGGTGCGGCGATGACCCTGGCGCAGATCAATACGCAGACCCACAAGGTGAGCTGGACCGGCATCGGCAATGTCACCGCCCATCTGGTCGCCAAGAGCATAAGTGGTGTGCAGGTCCGATCCAGCGCCCGGCTGGCCGGCGGGATCGTCGGTTTCCGCATCCCGGAAACCCGTCCGGCGCAGGTGGTTCCGATTCGTACCGGGGATCTGCTGGTAATGGTCAGTGACGGCATAGCCCCGGATTACTTGGACAATATCGATTTCGCGTGCTCGGCCGCCGACATCGCCGAGCAGATCCTGACCAAACACGGCAAGGACACCGACGACGCCACGGTGCTCACGGCCCGTCACCGGGGTATTTCGTCATGACCTACACCGCTGACTTCCACAACCAGTACGTCTCCGCGCTGCACAGTTACGTGAAGACTCGCGACGAGGACAGCCTGGCCGTCGGGTATGACCTCGGCCGGCGCGCCCTGCAGGAACAGGTCAGCATGCTCGACATCATCGAGAACCACTTCCGGCAGGTCGATGAGCTGTCCAAGAAGTCCGGCGTCGATGCCGCGACCGCGCTGCAGTTCCTGCTGCAGACACTCGCCGCGCTCGACGTCGCGACCCGCGGATTCATTGATGGCACAAAGCGATATGCGGAGCAACGGGCCCGTGCCGAAGACCTGGCCGATCGCGAGCAATTCCGCACCGCCTTGGTGAACTCGCTGCAAGAGGGCTTCTTCGTCGCGGACAAAGACGGCGCGATAGTCGAGATGAACAACGCGTTCGCCGATATCCTCGGTTATCCACCGGAAGGCATGCCGTACCAGTGGCCGCAACCCTGGTTGATCGACAAGCGAATCGCGGCCGAACACCAGGCACGGGTGCGTGCGGAAGGCAGTGCCCAATACGAGATTCCGGTGCGGCACCAGGACGGTCACCTGGCTTGGGCAGCGGTGAGCATCAACGCGGTCCGGGGTCCCGGTGGTGAGCATGACGTCTACGTGGGAACCGTCCGCGACGTCACCGCCGAACGGGCCTTCGCCGCGCGGGAAAGCGCCGTGATGCGGTTGGCCACCTCGGTCAGCGTGGCCAAGAGTGTCGCCGAGGTGCTGGCCATCACCCTGGAGGAGTGCCGGACGGCGCTCGACGTGAGCCGTGTCGTGGCAGTGATGTGGCCGCAGGGCGACGGCGAGCCGACAGTTGTTGTGGCCGGCGAACCACCTGAAAGTAGCTGGCGCACAATGGATCACCAGCTGCGCGAGACATTCCAGGATGCTCGTCACCAGTTGCCGTTGACCGCCAGGACGGTCACCAGGTCAGAGGCGGACGGCAGGACGCACGGACTGGTCGTGATGCTCTCCGGTGCCGCGGACGTGGCGCTGTGGCTGGAGCTGCGGGTCCCACGGTGGGTTTCGGCCGAAGACCGGCTGCTGATCACGGTGCTCATCGGTCACCTCAGTCTGTCCATTCAGCATGTCCGCCAATTCGAAAGCGCCCGCGTCACATCGCTTACCCTGCAGCGCGCGATGCTGCCGCCACTGAAACCACCGCCCGGTTTCGCCGTTCGCTACGAACCGGCAGTGCCGCCGCTTGAAATCGGAGGGGACTGGTATGACGTCCTCCCGATCGACGACGACCGCATCGGGATCGTCGTAGGAGACTGCGTCGGGCGTGGACTGCCCGCCGCGGCGATCATGGGCCAGCTGCGCAGTTCAGCCCGAGCGCTGTTGCTCACCGGCGCGAAGCCGGCGGTATTGCTCGAACAGCTCGACGCGGCCGCCTCGCTTATCCCGGATGCCTATTGCACCACAGTGTTTTTGGCGATTCTGGACACCGCGACCAGCGTGCTCGAGTACAGCAACGCCGGGCACATGCCGGCCGTACTCGCCCAGCCCGGCTCGGGTGAGCCGACGATGCTCACAGATGCGAGTTCCGTACCACTGGCGGTGCGTCGCAACGAGACTCGCCCGCAGGCTGCCAAAGTTCTGTTCCCGGGTGCGACGCTGATGCTGTTCACCGACGGCTTGGTCGAGCGCAAGCACGAATCGATCGACGAGGGACTCGCGCGAGTCGCCACGGTGCTGGCCGGCTCCGCTGATTTGCCGGTCGACGCTGTCGCCGACACGGTGCTGAAGCAACTGGCTCCCGCGGCAGGGTACGACGACGACGTCGCGATGGTGGTGTACCGCCATGAGCTGGCGCCGCTGCGCATCCAGACCCATGCCGTCCCAGAAGAATTGGCCCCCATCCGCCGGCGCCTCACGTCGTGGCTGCGAGCGGCCGGTGTCACGGATGAGCAGGCCGGTGACATCGTGCTGGTGCTCAGCGAAGCCTGTACCAACTGCGTTGAGCACGCCTATGCGGGCCGGGATGCCGCAGACATGTCGCTCGAGGCAGAGTTCGTGGGCGACGAGATACGCGCCCGGATAGCGGATTCCGGCCGTTGGCAGCCACCGGCGGAGAATCCGGGCAACAGCGGTCGGGGGTTGCTGCTGATGCGGGCGATGAGCGCATCGATGCAGGTCAACGAGGGTCCCGAAGGCACAGTCATCGATATGGTCTTTCGGGTCGGACTGCCGAATCCGGATGAGCAGGGTCACTGAACGGCGCCGTTTGCATGTGTGCCATGCGGGTAAACAAACGTGTGACCTACGCGTCGATCATTGCTGAGCCTGCCCTGCCTGCGGCCCACGGTCCGTTGTCGACTGCGGTGCGCCGCACCCTGAGCGCGCCCGCTTCCCGTGAGCTGTCCGGGCGCATCAGCGCTTCGGTTCGTGACGCTGATCCCTATGGCTTGGATCTCCAGCTGGCCCTGTACATGTGCTACGAGCTGCACTACCGAGGCTTCGCCTCCGTCGACCCCGATTGGGAGTGGAATCCCTCGCTGCTGGCGCTCCGGTCGGAACTGGAGCGGGTTTTCCTGGCGGGGGTGCGCCGCGACGTCGGCCCGATCGATGCCGACCACACCGCCGCGGCCGAAATGGACGCCATCACAACCGAACCGGCCGACGGGACAGGGCCCTCGTACTATCTGCGGGACACCGGGACATGGGAGCAGATGCGCGAGTACTTCGTGCACCGGTCGCTCTATCACCTCAAAGAGGCGGACCCGCACGCGTTCGCCATTCCCCGGCTGAGCGGCACCGCCAAGGCGGCGTTCGTCGCAGTCGAGTTCGATGAATACGGCGCGGGCAGCGGCACGCGGATGCATCAACAACTCTTCGCTGACCTGCTCGAAGCAGCCGACCTCGACTCGACCTACCTGGCTTATCTGGACGCGGTGCCAGCCGAATCGCTGGCCGTGGTAAATCTCATGTCGCTGTTCGGGCTGCACCGTCGTTGGCGCGGCGCGGCCGTCGGGCACTTCGCGTCGACGGAGATCACCTCACCGCCGGGCTCACGCCGCATGGTTCAGGCCCTGCAACGCCTGCAGGCACCCCCGGCCTGCGTCGAGTTCTACCGCGAGCACGTCGAGGCCGACGCGGTCCACGAACACGTGGTGCGGCAGTCGGTGGTCGGGGACCTGGTGGCGCGCGAACCGCACCTCGACGCGGACGTGGTGTTCGGGATCCGCGCGCACGCCGCCGTGGAGAATCGTCTGGCGGACGTGGTGATGGCCGCGTGGCAGCGAGGTGAGTCCTCGCTGCGGCGGCCGCTCAGCTGAGCTTGGCCTTGACTTTGGCGCTCCGGCAACGCCGGTGGCTGGTGTCGCACAGCGGGTAGTCCTGGCTGCGGCGGCACGTGCAGATGGCGACCATGAACCGGTCGGATTCCACCACGGCACCGTCGGGCATCTCGATGGAGACCGGGCCGGAAACCAATACCGGCCCGTTCGGCACCACCTGAACGCGAGTCGTGCTCACGATTTATCTGCCCGGATCACCACTAGTTCCTCTTCCCGGCACCCTGGAGCAATTTGGCCGGTCTCCTCCAGCCATTCGGCCCGTGCCGTCAGCACCGGTCCGAACGGAATGAATTTTCTGGCAACGACATACGCATCCAGACCCGTTGCGCGCAATGCGTCCAGGGTCCGCCGGGTGCTGGCGAGACCCGAGTGCACCAGTAACAACGAACCGCGATCAGACAACAGCTTTGACGCCGATGCGCACAGCGGATCCAGCACCATGCGTCCGTCGATGCCGGCGTTCCACGCCCATGACGGACCGGCGGTCGACGGAATCACGTCCGTATCGTCCACGGCAGGGGTAGGAACGTATGGCGGGTTGGATACCACCACATCAAACGGACCGTAATCCAAAGCATTGGCCCAAGAGCCCTGCCGTACATCGACTTCGACGCCCGCGTTGGCGGCGTTGCCGCGCGTGTACTGAACGGCATGCGGACAGATGTCGAAGGCCGTCACACTGGCGCAGCCCATTTCGGCGGCATTGATGGCTATGAACCCGGTGCCGGTACATAGGTCGAGCACTCGGCGTCCTGGAATCAGGCCCGTCCGCCGCATGGTCTCGACAAGCAGGAAAGAATCGGATTGCGGCTGGTACACCCTTTCGGCGACCAGAGAATCACCCGGTGCTGGGTATGTGGTCGTCACGGCAAGCCTTTCTCGACCTTTGGAGCTCGGCCGTGACGGTCACGGCTCGGCGTGTTAATGCCCGCAAACAAGTGGGTTAAAACGGAATTGCGCGGCATGTTCCGGCTATTGGGCTGAACCGGCCGGCGATTGAGCCAATTGCTTGAGGAGCGTCGAGCAGAACGCGGACAGGTCTTTGGGCGAGCGGCTGGTGATCACGTTGCCATCGACCACGACCTCCTCGTCGACCACGCGGGCGCCCGCATTGCGCAGATCCGTACGAATACTCGGGTAGGAGGTCATCTTTCGCCCGGCCACCACGCCGGCTTCCACCAACGTCCACGGGCCGTGACAGATTGCGGCGACCGGCTTTCCGGAATCGACGAAATCACGCACGAACGAAACCGCTGTGTCGTCCAGTCGTAGCTTGTCCGGATTCACGGTGCCGCCGGGCAATACAAGTCCGTCGTAGTCGGTGACCGACGCGTCCGATACCGGCCGGTCGACCGTGAACTGTCCGGCGGGCTCCAAATCGTGGTTGCGCGCTTCTATTTCCCCGTCCTTCAGCGACAACAGCTCAACTTGCGCACCGGCCTTTTGCAGCGCGTCACGGGGCTGCTCGAGTTCAACTTTCTCTACGCCATCGGCAGCCAAGATCGCAATCTTCTTGCCGTCCAACTCGTTTGACATCCGTCCAGCTCCTTTACGGATTGAGGACAACCTTGGTGCAGCTGTCCTGCTTGTGTTTGAAGATTTCGTAGCCGTGGGGGGCCTGATCGAGATTCAGGTGGTGGCTGATGATCATCGTTGGGTCGATCTCGCCGTTGCGGATCCGCTCGAGCAGTGGACGCATGTAGCGCTGTACGTGGCACTGGCCGGTCTTGATGGTCAGCGATCGGTTCATCACCGCGCCGATCGGGAACTTGTCCATCATGCCGCCGTAGACGCCGACGATCGAGATGGTGCCACCATTGCGACAACTCATGGCGGCTTCCCGAAGTGCGTGCGGGCGTTCGGTTTCCAGCCGCATCGCTTGCTTGACCCGGTCGTAGGCATCCACCACTGCGGTGCTGTTGCGAGCCTCCATGCCGACCGCGTCTATGCAATGGTCGGGACCGCGGCCGGCAGTCATATCCTGTAACTCGCCCAGCACCGACGTTTCCTCGAAGTTCAGCGGCGTGGCACCGAGTCGCTGAGCCAATTCGAGGCGATACGGCACCCGGTCGATGGCGACGACTTGGGAAGCGCCCAGCAAAATGGCGCTGATCATCGCGAACAGACCGACCGGCCCGGCACCCCACACCGCTACCACATCGCCGTGCTTGATGTCGCACATTTCGGCACCCATGTAACCGGTCGGCAAAATGTCGGACAGGAACAGCACCTGATCGTCGGTGAGATCGTCCTCAACCTTGAGTGGTCCGATGTCGGCGAATGGCACCCGAGCATATTCGGCTTGGCCACCGGCGAATCCGCCCAACATGTGTGAGTAGCCGAACAGACCGGCGGGTGAGTGGCCCATCAGTTTCTCGGCGATTCCCGCGTTGGGGTTGGAGTTCTCGCACAGCGAATAAAGGTCCCGGTCACAAGCCGAGCACGCTCCGCAGGCGATGGGAAACGGCACCACGACACGGTCGCCGACGGCCAGGTTGTCGACGCCTTTGCCGACTTCCACTACCTCGCCCATGAATTCGTGGCCCAGCACGTCGCCGTGCTTGACCGTGGGAATGTAGCCGTCGTAGAGGTGCAGATCGGATCCGCAGATGGCGGTCGAGGTGACTCGCACTATCGCGTCACGGTCGTTCAGGATCTTGGGATCCGGAATCGTTTGCACCTCAACGCTGTTGCGCCCTGCCCAGACTGTGGCCTTCATGCTATGCCCCCTTGCTTACCGGCTGAGCGGCCTGTTGATGCATCTGACGGAAGGACACGGGTCCCTCCGGTGATCCGTCGGAGCGCAGTACCTGCCCGGTCTCCAAGATCTGCTTGAACCGGCGGAGGTCATCGTTGACTTGCTGATCGGGCGATTCGCCGAACAGGGTCGCCACCGCCTTTCCGAAGGCACCGCCGGGAATTTCATAGGCGATGGTGACTCGAACCTCGGTGCCCTTACCGGAGTTGTCGGGAGTGAATTCCACACTTCCGCTGTTCGAGATTCCCGAGCCAGGCACCGATTGCCAGGCGATGCGCCTGCCCGGCTGGTCTTCGACGATCTCGGCGTCCCACTGCACGGGCTGACCCACCGGCGCGTTGGCAACCCAGTGTGACCGCCCGTTCTCGTCGGCGGTGACCGTTTTGAGGTGGTACATGAAGTCCGGCAGGTTTTCCAGGTTGCGCCAGAAGCCGTAAACGTATTCCGGCGAACGCTGTACGGTTACCGCCGCGCGCACGGTCTGATGCTTGTGTTCTCCGCCGTGACGTGCGGGTTCGGTGCGGGTGGTGCGCAGGGCGGCATACAGATCGGCCGCACCGATCACCGAAAGCGCAGCGGCGGATGCGATGCCGCGCCGTCGCCGGCCCGGCCCCCGCCGGGCAACGCCCGCTGCCAAAACGGCAATGTCCAGCACATCGCCAGCCACTCGCGTCCACACCAGCTTCTCCGGTCCCAGCAAAAGCGCTGCGGCATGGCCGCATTCGCGCAATCCCAAGGCGCGGATGATGGTCCGTGACCGCTGCGTCTCGTCCACCCCGGCGAGTGCCGCCACTCCCCCGGGCGCCAGGACTTCGGACAGGCCGAGGCCCAGACTGGCCACGCCGAGTCCCTTGACCAAGGACGTGGTTGTACTTGCTGCGGAATCACTCATCGCCAAACTCCTCGCACTGCCAGACGGCAGATTCCTGCGGTCGATGCTTATCGACCCATACCCGCGCGACCGTCACCCAAACTCGTCGACCGTCAATTAGCTGCGGCGCGCAACGCCTCCAGCAGGGGTTCAGCGGCTTCCTTCAAGAACTGATCCTGGGACTGGCCGCCGATCTGAATCAGCGCGATATCGCTGAACCCGGCTTCCCAGAACGGCCGCACCGCGTCCACGATCGCATCCAGGTCCGGCCCGCACGGGATGCTGTCCGCCACGTCTTCGGGACGCACGAATTGGGTGGCACCGGCAAAGCCGGCCGGGGTCGGCAGGTCAGCATTGACCGTCCAGCCGCCTGCGAACCAGCGGAATTGGTCGTGCGCACGCGCGATCGCGGCGTCCCGGTCGGGGTCCCAGCAGATCGGGATCTGCCCGATCACCCGGCCGGCGCCGGGCCAGCCACCGACCTGGCGGGCGGCGTGCCACGCGTCGACCAGTTCCTTGTCGGGTTCGACAGCGATCAGGTGATCGGCGAGTTTGCCGAGCTTCTCGACGCCCTTGTCGCCCGACATGGCCACCGCGATGGCGGGGGGTATCTCGGGCGCGTCCCAGAGGCGCGCGGAGTCCACCTGGAAGTATTCGCCGCTCCAGTTGGTTAGTTCGCCGCCGAACAGGTCGCGGATGATTTTGATGGCCTCGCGCAGCATGTCCTGGCGGCGCTCGATGGTCGGCCAACCCTTTCCAACGACATGCTCGTTGAGGTTTTCGCCGCTGCCCACGCCCAGCGTGAACCGGCCGTCGGAAAGGATCTGCACGGTGGCGGCCTGCTGCGCCACGATCGCGGGGTGATAGCGCATCGTGGGACAGGTGACGTAGGAGTAGAGGTCGACCCGTTCGGTAGCGTGCGCGACCGCGCCCAGAACCGCCCAGGCATTGGGCGCGTGTCCTTGCGACGCCAGCCACGGTGAGAAGTGGTCGCTACAGACCTCGAAATCGAATCCCCGCTGCTCGGCCGAAACGGCATCGCGCACAAGCTCTTTGGGGCCAGTCTGTTCAGTCATCAGGGTATAGCCAAACCTCGCCATACCGGACGGGTACCCGGACGCTCGGATGGCAAACGGCACCCGGTGACGCCACCGCTAGAAGGCGCCACCGCTAGAAGGGTGGTGGGTCGTCCACACACCAGTCCTCGGTATCGGAACACCGCGACAACCGGTAGGCAAACAACGTCCCGATCGCCACCAACTGCGCCGCCGCCGCCCGATTCTCCGCCTGCCACCCCTGGCCTAGCTGCTCAAGCCAGCCCACGGACTCCAGCATCCTCGAGGGATACCGACGCTCCCATACTCCTCCTCCGCCGCCAACG
>NZ_LZKQ01000233.1 GCF_001668675.1 Mycobacterium asiaticum
CCCGCCTACCACAGCGAGGTCCACCACGTCACCGGCTGGACCACCACCGGGCGCACCGACATCACCGACCTCACCCTGGCGTGCGGACCCGACAACAGACTGGCCGAAAAAGGCTGGACCACCCGCAAAAACGCCCACGGCCACACCGAATGGCTCCCACCGGCCCACCTCGACCACGGCCAACCCCGCATCAACACCTTCCACCACCCGGAGAAACTCTTCGCGGACGACGACGACGAACCCGCTTGACGTCAGGGAAGTTTGGCGGTCAGTCCTCGGGGATCTCGCGCTCGATTTGGTCGAGCCAGATCTTCGCGGACATATCCGACGGCGCACGCCAATCCCCGCGCGGCGACAACGAGCCGCCGAAGGACACCTTGGGCCCGTTGGGCAATGCTGAGCGCTTGAACTGACTGAACGAATAGAACCGTTTGACGAACACCTGCAGCCAGTGGCGAATGTCCTTCAGCGCATAGCTCGGCCGCTTGTCCTCCGGGAAGCCGGGTGGCCAATTGCCGCGCTCGGGGTCGCTCCACGCGTGCCAGGCCAGGAACGCGATCTTCGATGGCGGGAACCCGTAGCGCAGCACCTGGAACAGCGAAAAGTCCTGCAGCGCGTACGGTCCGACCTTGGCCTCGCTGCTCTGCAGTTCCTCTTCCTCGCCGGCGGGCACCAGTTCGGGGGTGATCTCGGTGTCGACGACCGACTGCAGGACGTCGGTCACCTCCTTCTCGAACTGGTCCGAGGAGATGACCCAGCGGATCAGGTGCTGGATGAGCGTCTTGGGCACACCGCCATTGACGTTGTAGTGCGACATCTGGTCACCCACACCGTAGGTGGACCAGCCCAGCGCGAGCTCCGAAAGATCCCCGGTACCAAGCACAATGCCGCCGCGCTGGTTCGCCAGCCGGAACAGGTAGTCGGTGCGCAGCCCGGCCTGCACGTTCTCGAAGGTGACGTCGTAGACCTTCTCGCCGCGCGCGAACGGATGCCCGATCTCCTCGAACATCCGCTTGGCGGTCTCGCGGATATCGATTTCCTCGAACGTGATACCGAGCGCCTCACCGAGTTTGATCGCATTGTTCTTGGTGTGCTCGCCGGTGGCGAAGCCCGGCAGGGTGAAGCCCAGGATGTCACTGCGCGGGCGGCCCTCCCGGTCCATCGCCTTCGCCGCGACGATCAGCGCGTGCGTGGAATCCAGCCCGCCGGACACACCGATGATCACCTTCGGGTAGTCCAGCGCCCGCAGCCGCTGTTCGAGCCCGGCGACCTGAATGTTGTAGGCCTCGTAGCAATCCTGTTCCAGCCGTTCGCGATTCGCCGGGACGAACGGGAAGCGTTCGATGTTGCGCAGCAGGCCGATGTCGCCGTCCGGCGGGTCGACGCGAAACTCGATGCGCCGGAAGGAGTCCGCGACCGCCCGATGGTGGCGGCGATTGTCGTCGAAGGTGCCCATCCGCAACCGCTCGGAGCGCAGCAGCCCGGTATCGACATCGGCGACCGACCGCTGCTCCTCCGTCGGGAACCGCTCGGAGCACGCCAGTTGGTTGCCGTTCTCCCAGATCATGGTCTGGCCGTCCCAAGCCAGGTCGGTCGTCGACTCGCCCGGCCCGGCGGCGGCATACACGTATGCGGCCAGACACCGCGCCGACGCGGAGCGAGCCAGCAGGCACCGGTCCTCGGCCCGGCCGATGGTGATCGGGCTACCCGAGAGGTTGGCCAGGACCGTCGCGCCGGCCAGCGCCGCCGAGGCACTGGGCGGCACCGGCACGAACATGTCCTCACAGATTTCGACGTGCAGCACGAAGTCCGGAAGGTCCGAGGCGGCGAACAACAGGTCCGAACCGAACGGGACCTCGACATCGAGGCGACCGATGCGAATCGTGCCGCCCTCGCCGTTGCCGGGCGCGATCTGCCGACGTTCGTAGAACTCCCGATAGTTGGGCAGATACGACTTGGGGACGACGCCGAGCACCTCGCCGCGGTGGATGACCACCGCGGTGTTGTAGATGCGGTGCAGATGCCGCAGCGGGGCGCCCACCACCAATACCGGCAGCAGGTCGGCCGACGCGGCGACGACCTCGCCCAATGCCTCTTCGACCGAGTCCAGCAGGGAATCCTGCAGCAGGATGTCCTCGATCGAGTAGCCCGACAACGTCAGCTCGGGAAATACCGCCAGCGCCACGCCGTCGTCATGACACTGGCGCGCCAAACCGAGGACGGCCGCGGCATTGGCCGGTGGGTCGGCCATCGCGGTGTGGTGCGTGCACGCAGCCACGCGGACGAACCCGTGCCGGTATGCGGAGTAGAAGCTCATTGCCCTCCATTCTCGCGTTACTGTCGCATCCCCGAAGTCGACGTCAGATGACGGGGTGTCCATCAATGCTTAGTCTCGGTTGAGTGGAATCTCCCGAGCTCGTCGCGCTGCTGTCCGGTCGCCGGGTTGCGGTGCTGACTGGCGCGGGACTGTCCACGGATTCGGGCATACCCGATTACCGCGGGCCTGACTCGCCGCCCAGCAATCCCATGACCATCCGCCAGTTCACCTCTGACCCGGTGTTCCGGCAGCGGTACTGGGCGCGCAACCACGTCGGCTGGCGGCACATGGACGACACTGCGCCCAACGCCGGACACCGGGCGCTGGCCGCGTTGGAACGGTCAGGTGTGGTGACCGGTGTCATCACGCAGAACGTCGACCTGTTGCACACCAAGGCGGGCAGCCGCAACGTCGTCAATCTGCACGGCACCTACGCGCAGGTGGTGTGTTTGAGTTGCGGCTTCACGATGAGCCGGGCCGCGCTGGCCGAACAACTGGAAGCGCTCAATCCCGGCTTCATCGAGCGTTCCGAAGCCGTCGGCGGGCTGGCGGTGGCCCCCGACGCCGATGCCGTCGTCGCCGACACCACGTCGTTCCGCTACCTGGATTGCCCGCGCTGCGCCGGCATGCTCAAACCCGACATCGTCTACTTCGGCGAGAATGTCCCCAAAGAGCGCGTGGCACAAGCGTATTCGTTGGTGGACGCAGCCGAAGCGCTGCTGGTGGCCGGGTCGTCGCTGACGGTGTTCTCCGGCTATCGATTTGTGCGGCACGCGGCCGCGGCCGGCATTCCCGTCGCGATCATCAACCGTGGCCGGACCCGCGGTGACGACCTGGCCGCGGTCAAGGTGGACGGCGGCTGTTCGGGGCTGTTGGCATTGTTGGCCGACGAACTCGTGATCAGCGCGTCTTTCTGACCTCGGCGACGAACTGTTGCCCCCGGTTGTCGACCACCTGCCAGGAGTAGGGGCCGATGACCCGAGAGCTACCGAGCAGTTGTACCGCGAGTCGCGCGTCCTGTTCGCTGGAAATGCCATCGACCCGACGGCCGTGCGATGTTGTCAGTGCCCACATGATGAACTCCCATGTTTCGCTTCGTTGCGACCGGCATGGCGGCCGTCTCTTGATGCGAAAAAGCATGTCGGAGGCGGCTGTACAAAAACTCTAAGAATTCTTGGAACACATCAGCGATACCAGTGACGACACAATTCGGTCACTGGACACGAGCCAGAGCACAGCACCACGAACCTGCGCGACCGTACTCCCCTAGCGCGAGTTCATCAAAAAGTGCAGGGCATGGCGCGAATGGCATGCACGAAATTGCCCGCGAGGTACGCCGGTTCGCCCGCCTGAATGTCGGGCAGCTGACGGAGCAACTCGCCGAAGATGGCTCGCAGCTGGGCGCGAGCCACGTGGGCGCCGAGGCAGAAATGCAGCCCGCCGCCACCGAAGCCGACGTGCGGGTTGGGGCTACGGCTCAGGTCGAACCGCTCGGGGTGGTCGAAGGCCTCGGTGTCCCAATTGCCCGAGGCGTAGAACATGACGACCTTCTCGCCCGCGCGGATCTGCTGTCCGCCGAGCTCGAAATCCGTTGCGGCGGTGCGCCGAAATGTCATGACCGGGGTCGCCCAGCGGATGAACTCCTCGACCGAGGTGCCGATGCGATCCTCGAAGGCCGCCATCAGCCAGGCCCGTTCGGCGGGGAAGTCGGTCAGGGCCTTCAGCCCATGGCTGATGGTCTGGCGGGTGGTGTCATTGCCGGCGACGGAGAGCAGCACGAAGAAGGCGGCCACCTCGGCATCGGTGAGCCGGTCGCCGTCGACTTCCGCAGTCACCAGGCTGCTGAACAAGTCCTCACCCGGGTTCTCGCGACGCTCTGCGGCCAGTTCGCCGGCTACCTGGTGCAAGTACGCCTGGTTCTCGAACAGCACCTCCAGGCGGTTACGCCCGTTGAGGAAAACGGGATCGGCCCACGACACCAACGCGTCGGCCGCGTGCGCCACCTGCTGCCGATGGGATTCAGGTATGCCCACCATGTCGGAGAGCGTCCGGATCGGCAGCTCTTTGGCGCAGTATTCAACGAAATCGACGCCGCTGCCGGCGGAGCGCAGTTCCTCGACGATGGCCCTGGCGTTCGCGTTGATCGACTCCTCGATCCGCCGGACCTGCCGGGGAGTGAATGCCGCGTGGGCGAGCTTGCGCAGCTTGGTGTGCCGCGGCGGGTCCATGGCCAGGAACGACTGCGATGCTTCGAGCAACTCCTCGGGGACGTTCGCGAACATCACCCCCTTGCCCGACAAGAAGACCTCGCTGTTGCGGCTGACCGCGACGATGTCGGCCCGGCGGGTGACGGCCCAGTACCCCGGATCGTTCGGATCGTGCAACAGGTCGTCCTCGACCGGCCGTTGCCAGCTCACCGGGCGCTCGGCCCGCAGCACGGCGAACGAGCGTTCCCGCTCGGCGGCCGTGGTGGACCAGAACTTCCGCGAGGACACGTCGACAGAGTCGTACGGACGGGTGTTGGTCAGCGTCGCTGTCATATGGCGATCCCCTCCTCGGAACCGGCTATGACGCCGGTCACGCATTAGCACGACCATATGTCTAGACACTATGTCTAGTCAAGACGTCCGACATGGGGTTATGCTGCAGCAAACAGGGAGGTGCTATGCCGTCCGTGACCCGCAACCCGCAGGCCAAGCGCCAGGAGCGGCGCCAAGACATGGAACGCCGACTGCTCGACGCCACTGAGCGGTTGATGCGCGAGGGCGCCAGCTTCACCGAGCTCAGCGTGGATCGGCTGGCCACCGCGGCGGGCATTTCCCGCGCCACCTTCTATATCTACTTCGAGGACAAGGGCCACCTGCTGCGCTGCCTGGCCGTCCAGGTGTTCACCGATCTGGCCGACGACGGCGAGCGCTGGTGGGGCGTGGCCGGCCGCCACGATCCCGCCGACGTGCAGGCGGCGATGGCCGGGATCGTTACGAGCTACCGGCGGCACGAACCGGTGCTGACCGCGCTCAACGAGATGGCGGCCTACGATCCCACGACGGCGGCGACCTACCGCGAAATCCTGACCGCGATCTCTCGGCGACTCACCCGGGTGATCGTCGACGGCCAGGCCGACGGTGCGATCCGGCGGGAGCTGCCGGCAGACATCACCGCCAGCGCGCTGACCTGGATGGTGGAGCGAGCCTGCCAACAGAACCTGCCGACGCACCCGAACGAGGCGGACCCCGAGTACGACGAATTGCTGGCCGCTACGCTGGCCGAAATCGTCTGGGGCGCACTATATCTCAAGCCCGCCCACAGCTAGACGGGCGACACCGCGACCAGGTCGTCCGCGTGCACCGCGGGTCGGCGCAACTCGGCCGGCAGATCCGAGGTGGACCGGCCCACCATCGTCGCCAACTCGGCCGCGTCGTAGGCGACCACTCCGCGCGCCACCACGGCTGCATCGGGCCCACAGATCTCGACGACGTCGCCGCCGAAGAACCTGCCCGACACCGCGGTGATACCCGCCGGCAGCAGCGAGCGGCGTTGGCCCACCACCGCACGCACGGCGCCTTCATCCAGGGTCAGGGAGCCGGTGGATTCGGCGGCGTATCGCACCCAGAACCGGCGCGCCGACATGCGCTCAGCCCGCGGGGCGAACACCGTGCCCACCGAGGCGTCGGTGAGCGCGGCGGCCGCGGCCGTTGCGGGGGCTAGCAAGACGGGCACCCCGGCATCCGCGGCCAACAGCGCCGACGACATCTTGGAGGCCATGCCCCCGGTCCCGAGATGACTGCTTTGGCCTGCAACCACGCCGGCCAGGTCGGCCGGACCCGTCACCTCCGGAATGAACCTCGCGCCCGCGTATTTGCGCGGGTCCGAGTCATACAGGCCGTCGATGTCGGACAGCAGCACCAGGGCGTCCGCACCGACCAGGTGGGCCACCAGCGCCGACAGTCGGTCGTTGTCGCCGAACCGGATCTCGTTGGTGGCCACGGTGTCGTTCTCGTTGACGATCGCCACGGCGTGCAGGGCCCGCAGTCGGTCCAGGGTCCGCTGGGCGTTGGTGTGCTGCACCCGCATCGAAATGTCGTGCGCGGTCAGCAGCACTTGGCCCACGGTGCGCCCGTACCGGGCGAACGCGGCGCTCCACGAGTTGACGAGGGCCACCTGCCCGACACTGGCGGCGGCCTGCTTGGTTGCCAGATCCTTTGGGCGACGGGGCAATCCGAGCGGTTCCAAGCCCGCGGCGATGGCACCCGAGGAGACGATGACGACGTCGGAACCCGCCTTCATCCGGGCCTCGATGGCGTCGACGAGTTCGGCCAGTCGGCTCGCGTCGAACATGCCGGCCTCGGTGGTCAGCGCGGTGGTGCCGACTTTGACGACGACGCTGCGCGCGGTCCGGATGGCCTCCCGATGCGGACTGGTCATCAACCGCCACCCGATGACGGGCCCGGTTCGCGACGCCGCCGCCGGGCGGCCTTGCGCTCCGCGGCGCCCACCCGCTCGTTGCGTTCCAGCCGCACGTCGGTACCCCGGCCGGTCAACGGAACCTGGCCTCCCGCAGGGGTTTGCGGCTCCCAGTCGAACGTCATCTCACCGATCGTCACCGCGCAGCCGGGGCGGGCGCCGAGCCGCAGCAGTTCGTCCTCGACGCCCAGGCGGGCCAGCCGGTCGGCGAGATAGCCGACGGCTTCGTCGTTGTCGAAATCCGTTTGGCCGATCCAGCGTTCGGGACGCGCACCGCTCACCACGAAGCCGCCCTCGCCGTCGGGCCGCACGCTGAAGCCGCTGTCGTCGACGGGCACCGGGCGGATCACCGGGCGGCGCGGCATCACAACCGGGCGGGCGGCGTTGTATTCCGAGACCATCTGCCACAGCCCGAAGATCAACGGCTGCAACCCTTCCCGGGTGACCGTCGACACCAGATACACCGGCCAGCCGCGCTCGGCGATCTCGTCGCGGACGAACTCGGCCAGCTCGCGGGCCTCGGGCACGTCGATTTTGTTCAGCACCACAGCCCGTGGCCGCTCGGCGAGGTCCTCCAGCGCGGCATCGCCCTGCAGCGTCGGGGTGTAGGCCGCGAGTTCTGCTTCCAGTGCGTCGATGTCCGAGATTGGGTCGCGGCCCGGTTCCGCGGTGGCGCAGTCCACCACGTGCACCAGCACCGCGCACCGCTCGATGTGCCGCAGGAAGTCCAGTCCCAGGCCACGTCCCTCGGATGCGCCGGGGATCAACCCGGGCACGTCGGCGACGGTGAACGCGTTCTCCCCTGCCGACACCACACCCAGGTTGGGCACCAACGTGGTGAACGGGTAGTCCGCGATCTTGGGCTTGGCCGCCGAGATCACCGACACCAGGGAGGACTTGCCGGCCGAGGGGAACCCGACCAGGCCCGCGTCGGCGACGGTCTTGAGCTCAAGGGTGAGGTCGCGCGCCTGGCCGGGCTCGCCGAGCAGGGCGAAGCCGGGGGCCTTGCGGGCGCGCGAGGCGAGCGCGGCGTTGCCCAGACCGCCCCGGCCTCCGGCGGCGGCCTCGAAGCGGGTCCCGATGCCGACCAGATCGGCCAGCATCCGGCCGTTCTCGTCGAGCACGACGGTGCCGTCGGGGACCTTGACTTCCAGATCCGCGCCGGCCGCGCCGTCTCGGTTGTTCCCCATCCCCTGTTTCCCGGACGCAGCGGTCACGTGGGGACGGAAGTGAAAGTCGAGCAGGGTGTGCACCTGCGGGTCGACGACGAAGATGATGCTGCCGCCGCGACCGCCATTGCCGCCGTCAGGTCCGCCAAGCGGCTTGAATTTCTCGCGGTGTACCGATGCGCAGCCGTTTCCGCCGGAACCCGCGCGCGCGTGAATGACGACCCGATCGACAAATCGAGGCATCGGGCTTCCTCTCAATCAGCCAACGGGTGTGGTCTTCGAACACACCCGCGCTGCGCTCAGTCGGCGCTTTGCCCGGCTGTGACGATGTTGACGGTCTTGCGGCCGTGCTTCACGCCGAACTGGACCGCGCCGGCTTCCTTGGCGAACAACGTGTCGTCGCCACCGCGGCCGACGTTGACGCCCGGGTGGAACTTGGTGCCGCGCTGCCGGACCAGGATCTCGCCGGCCTTGACGACCTGGCCGCCGAATCGCTTGACGCCCAGCCGCTGAGCGGCGGAATCACGACCGTTGCGGGAGCTGGATGCGCCCTTCTTGTGTGCCATGTCTGTCGCCTCTACTACTTGATTCCGGTGACCTTGAGGACCGTCAGCTGCTGACGGTGTCCCTGCCGCTTGTGGTAGCCGGTCTTGTTCTTGAACTTGTGGATGCGGATCTTGGGGCCCTTGGTGTGCTCGAGCACCTCACCGGTGACCGCGACCTTGGCCAGCGCGTCGGCGTCGGTGGTGACATTGGCGCCGTCGACGACCAGGGCGACCGGCAGCGATACGTTCGTGCCCGGCTCGGACTCGAGCTTCTCGACCTTGACGACGTCGCCGACGGCAACCTTGTACTGCTTGCCGCCGGTCTTGACGATTGCGTAGGTCGCCATCGGTGCTCCTGCCTCTTCTGTCTTCTACCTGCGTCGCGCGCGTGTCAGCGACGTGCGCGTGGTGGTCTGGGGTGCGGGTTCAGTCCCACTGTCGTCGAACACATCCATCCGCCGAGCGAAGGGCCTGACGACAACTGTCCAAGGGTACGTGACCAGCGGCTACAGGGTCAAACCGGCCCGTGGTCAGTCAATATGGATCGGGGGTCCGGCCGGCCGGCCGGCCGCGCGCCGCCGGCGGGGACGAGCCGGTGCCGGCGCAACGGCGCCTTCGTCCTCGTCCTCGTCCTCGTCGTCGTCATTGTCATCGTTTTCGTCGTCGGAGTCGTCGTCGGAGTCCTCATCAGAGTCCTCGATCTCGGAGTCTTCGTCGTCCTCGTCGTCGTCCTCGTCGAGGTCTTCGTCGTCGAGCTCGTCGACGTCCTCGTCGTCGAGGTCTTCCTCGTCGTCGTCGAGCTCGTCCGTGTCGTCGTCGTCCTCGTCGCTGTCTTCGTCGGCGTCGTCGAAGTCCTCGGCGTCGTCGGCGTCGTCGGTGTCTCGGGCGGCATCTTGGCTGTCAGCAGCCGGCTCGGGGCTGACGTTCGCGGTCTGCTCGTCGACCTCGGCCGCTTCGTCATCGTGCTCGTCGGTGTCGTCGTCGTCACGCGCCGAGGCACCCGCCGCCATCGCCTTGAACATCGGGTGCTCACCGGGTGCGTGCGCCGGAACCTTCGCCACCACGCTCTTGTCGGCCGCTTCATCCGATCGCGCCTTTTTCGACCGCCGGCTGCGCCGCCCGCCGGACTCGGACTTGCGACTGGTGCTGGGCGCCGAGTCGACCGGGTCGGCGTGCAGCATGATCCCGCGGCCGGCGCAGTGCGGGCACGAACTCGAGAACGCCTCGATGAGCCCGGTCCCCAGCCGCTTACGGGTCAGCTGCACCAGGCCCAGCGACGTCACCTCGGAGACCTGGTGGCGGGTGCGGTCCCGGGCCAGCGCCTCGGTCAGCCGGCGCAGCACCAGGTCGCGGTTGGACTCGAGCACCATGTCGATGAAGTCGATGACCACGATCCCGCCGATATCGCGCAGCCGTAGCTGGCGCACGATTTCCTCGGCCGCCTCGAGGTTGTTCTTGGTGACGGTCTGTTCCAGGTTGCCGCCGGACCCGGTGAATTTGCCGGTGTTGACGTCGACGACCGTCATCGCCTCGGTCCGGTCGATCACCAGGGTGCCACCGGACGGCAGCCACACCTTGCGGTCCATCGCCTTGGCCAGTTGCTCGTCGATGCGGTGGACGGCGAAGACGTCCGGCCCGGCCTGACCGTCCGGCCCAGCCGGGGCCTCGTATTTGGTCAGCTTCGAAACAAGGTCGGGGGCAACGGAATTGACGTACTCATTGATCGTCGTCCAAGCCTCGTCGCCGGAGACGATCAGGCCGGAGAAGTCCTCGTTGAACAGGTCGCGGATGACCTTGACCAGCACGTCGGGCTCTTCGTACAGCGCGACCGCCGCACCGGCGGCCTTCTTTTTGGTCTCCGCGGCCTTGGTCTCGATCTGGCTCCAGCGCTCCTGCAGGCGGGTGACGTCGCCGCGGATGTCCTCTTCTTTGACGCCCTCGGAGGCGGTGCGGATGATGACGCCGGCGTTGGACGGCACCACCTCGCGCAAGATCTCCTTGAGCCGCTGGCGTTCGGTGTCGGGCAGCTTGCGGCTGATGCCCGTCGACGAGGCACCCGGCACGTAGACCAGATAGCGCCCCGCCAGCGAGACCTGGGTGGTCAGCCGGGCGCCCTTGTGCCCGACCGGGTCCTTGCTGACCTGCACCACCACGTAGTCGCCGGGTTTGAGGGCCTGCTCGATCTTGCGGTCCGCGCCGCCCAGACCCGCAGCCTCCCAATTGACCTCACCCGCGTACAGCACGCCGTTGCGGCCGCGGCCGATGTCGACGAAGGCCGCTTCCATCGACGGGAGCACGTTCTGCACGATGCCGAGGTAGATGTTGCCCACCAAAGAGGCCGAGGCCGCCGAGGTCACGAAGTGCTCCACCACGATGCCGTCTTCAAGCACCGCGATCTGGGTGTAGCGCGTGCCCGGGTGCGGCGGTTCGGTGCGGACCCGGTCGCGCACCACCATCACCCGCTCCACGGCTTCACGCCGGGCCAGGAACTCGGCCTCGGTCAGTACCGGTGGGCGGCGACGGCCCGCGTCGCGTCCGTCCCGGCGGCGTTGCCGCTTGGCTTCCAGCCGCGTCGAGCCGTCGATGCCCTTGATCTCGCCGGAACCGGAGTCGGATCCGCTGTCCTGCTTGCCGCCGCTGCGCGGGGCGCGTTCGTGCACCACGGTGTTGGGCGGGTCGTCGGGGGCGGTGAACAGAACGGCGCCGACGGCGACAGCCCGAATCAATCGGGGACCGATACCGAGACCCGTGCGGGCGACGACAGCGACTCGGAGGACGGCAAAGACTCCGACGACGCCGACGACAACGAGAACGAGGACGAGAACGGTTCGGCCGAAGGCGCCAGCCGTCGCCGCCGCCGCCGCAGACGCCGCAAGTCCGGAAACGGCGATGACGGTGACGACGGTCCCGCCCCCGACGACCCCCCCAACACCGTGGTGCCCGCACGCGCCCAGCGCCGCGGCGGCGCCGGCCGCGTCCGGCTCAACT
>NZ_LZKQ01000234.1 GCF_001668675.1 Mycobacterium asiaticum
CGACGACGCCGGCCCGGATGACGCCTTCGTCACCGCTGGTTCAGAACGAGAACAACGCTGCCGCCGTTGCCGATCAGCCCGGCCGCACCGCCGTTGCCCCCGGCCACCCCGGCGCTGGTGCTGCTGTAGCCGGCGCCGCCATTGCCGAGCAGCAAACCACCGTCCCCGCCGGTGGGGTGGGCTGCGGTGCCGGTGGCGCCGTCGCCGATCAGCGGGCGTCCGAGTAGCACCTGGGTGGGGGTGTTGATCACCTGCAGCAACTCTTGCCCGAGGGCCTGCAGGGGATTGACGTTGTTTGCTTCGGCGGCTGCGTAGGCTCGCGCGCTGGTGGTCAAAGCTTGCAGAAACCGCTGGTGAACCACCCTGACCTGCGCGGCTGCCTGCTGGTAGGCCTGCCCGTGAGTGCCGAACAGCGACGCGATCGCCGCCGACACCTCATCGGCGCCGGCGGCGGCCACGATGGTGGTGGCCGTTGCTGCCGAGGCGCTGGCGGTATCGACCATCGCACCGAAGCCGGCGATCGTCGTCGCCGCCGCATCCACTGCCTCGGGCACCACCGTCAGCAAAGACACCATTGTCTCCTTCGGACCGCCTCAACCCGGTTGACGCCACACCGTATCCACTGCCCGCCCAACCGCGGTTTCTTTCCAGACACACATTGAATTCCAAGTGAATGCAGATAATCAAGCGATTGGTAGCTGACCGAACGCCACGCTGGCGTGACGCTCGACGTTGAACGCCACGCTGGTGTGACGATCGGCGGCAGTATGCGGCGGAATCCCCGGGTGTTGCGCAGCCCGCTGGCCGAACCCGCCTCGCAGACATTTCGCCCTCAACCGGCCCTGACCTGCGAACTCCCTCCCAACCAACAGGTTGGCCGAGCGCCCTGTTAGTGTGCCTGTACTGGACCTAGTCTGTAAGACGGATCCAAACCCTCCCTTTTGGAACAGGAAATCGACATGTCCGAAGAAGCCTTCATCTATGAGGCCATCCGTACGCCCCGCGGTAAGCAACGCAACGGCTCCCTGAACGAAGTCAAGCCATTGAGCCTGGTCGTGGGCTTGATCGAAGAGCTCCGCCGGCGCAACCCCGATCTCGACGAGAACCTGATCAGCGACGTCATCCTGGGCTGCGTCTCCCCGGTCGGCGACCAGGGCGGCGACATCGCCCGGGCCGCGGTGCTGGCCTCGGGTATGCCGGTCACCTCCGGCGGCGTGCAACTCAACCGCTTCTGCGCGTCTGGCCTCGAGGCCGTCAACACCGCAGCCCAGAAGGTGCGCTCGGGCTGGGACGACCTGGTACTGGCCGGCGGCGTGGAGTCCATGAGCCGGGTGCCGATGGGATCCGACGGCGGCGCGATGGGTCTCGACCCAGCGACCAACTACGACGTGATGTTCGTTCCGCAGGGCATCGGCGCCGACTTGATCGCCACCATCGAGGGCTTCTCGCGTGACGACGTGGACAACTACGCGCTGCGCAGCCAGGAGAAGGCCGCCGAGGCGTGGTCGGGCGGCTACTTCGCCAAGTCCGTGGTGCCGGTCCGCGACCAGAACGGTCTGCTGATCCTCGACCACGACGAGCACATGCGGCCCGACACCACCAAGGAAGGCCTGGGCAAGTTGAAGCCGGCCTTCGAGGCCCTCGCCGCGATGGGTGGCTTCGACGACGTGGCGCTGCAGAAGTACCACTACGTCGAGAAGATCAACCACGTCCACACCGGTGGTAACTCCTCCGGGATCGTCGACGGCGCGGCGCTGGTGATGATCGGGTCGGAGAAGGCGGGCACGGCCATCAACGCCACCCCGCGGGCTCGCATCGTCGCAACCGCCACCAGCGGTGCCGACCCGGTGATCATGCTGACCGGCCCCACCCCGGCCACCAAGAAGGTGCTGGACCGTGCGGGCCTGACCGTTGACGACATCGACCTGTTCGAGCTCAATGAGGCCTTCGCGTCGGTGGTGCTCAAGTTCCAGAAGGATCTGAACATCCCGGACGAGAAGCTGAACGTCAACGGCGGCGCGATCGCCATGGGCCACCCACTGGGTGCGACCGGCGCCATGATTCTGGGCACCATGGTCGACGAGCTGGAGCGGCGCAACGCCCGGCGCGCGTTGGTGACGCTGTGTATTGGCGGCGGCATGGGTGTCGCGACGATCGTAGAACGAGTCTGAGAGGGTTTCGAACAGCAATGGCCGACAACACCATTCAGTGGGACAAGGACGACGACGGTATCGTCACGCTGACGTTGGACGACCCGTCCGGGTCGGCGAACGTCATGAACGAGGCCTACATCGAGTCGATGGGCAAGGCCGTCGATCGTCTTGTCGCCGAGAAGGATTCGATCACCGGTGTGGTGATCACCAGCGCCAAGAAGACCTTCTTCGCCGGCGGTGACGTCAAGAGCATGATCCAGATCGGGCCGGAAAACGCCGGTGAGGCATTCGATCTGGTCGAGAACGTCAAGAAGCAGTTGCGCACCCTTGAGACCCTGGGCAAGCCGGTGGTGGCCGCCCTCAACGGCGCCGCGCTCGGTGGTGGCCTGGAGATCGCGCTGGCGTGCCATCACCGCATCGCCGCCGACGTGAAGGGGTCGCAGTTCGGCTTCCCCGAGGCGACGCTGGGCCTGCTGCCCGGCGCCGGTGGGGTCACCCGCTCGGTGCGCATGTTCGGCATCCAGAACGCGTTCGTCAACATCCTGTCGCAGGGCACCCGGTTCAAGCCGGCCAAGGCCAAGGAACTGGGCCTGATCGACGAATTGCTGCCCACCGTCGAGGAATTGGTTCCCGCCGCCAAGGCGTGGATCAAGGCCAACCCGGACGCGCACGAACAGCCGTGGGACAAGAAGGGCTACAAGATGCCCGGCGGGACCCCGTCGTCGCCGGCTCTGGCGTCGATCCTGCCGTCGTTCCCGGCCTTGCTGCGCAAGCAGATCAAGGGCGCGCCGATGCCGGCGCCGAAGGCCATCCTGTCGGCCGCGGTCGAGGGTGCACAGGTCGACTTCGACACCGCCAGCCGCATCGAAAGCCGTTACTTCACCACGCTGGTCACCGGCCAGGTCTCGAAGAATATGATCCAGGCGTTCTTCTTCGACCTGCAGACCATCAACAACGGTGGATCGCGGCCCGAGGGCATCGAGCCAGTGAAGATCAACAAGATCGGTGTGCTCGGCGCCGGCATGATGGGCGCGGGCATCGCGTACGTCTCCGCCAAGGCGGGTTACGACGTGGTGCTCAAGGATGTTTCGATCGAAGCGGCCCAGAAGGGCAAGGGCTACTCCGAAAAGCTCGAAGCCAAGGCGCTGGAGCGGGGTCGCACCACGCAGGAGAAGAGTGACGCACTGCTGGGGCGTATCACCCCGACGGCCGACCCGGCTGACCTCAAGGGCGTCGACTTCGTCATCGAGGCGGTGTTCGAGAACCAGGAACTCAAGCACAAGGTGTTCCAGGAGATCGAGGACGTCGTCGAGCCCAACGCGGTGCTGGGATCCAACACCTCCACCTTGCCGATCACCGGTCTGGCGACCGGCGTCAAGCGGCAGGAGGACTTCATCGGGATCCACTTCTTCTCCCCGGTCGACAAGATGCCGCTGGTGGAAATCATCAAGGGCGAGAAGACCTCTGACGAGGCGCTGGCCCGGGTGTTCGACTACACCCTGGCAATCGGCAAGACCCCGATTGTGGTCAACGACAGCCGCGGTTTCTTTACCTCGCGGGTCATCGGCACCTTCGTCAACGAGGCGCTGGCGATGCTCGGCGAGGGTGTGGAACCGGCCAGCATCGAGCAGGCCGGTTCGCAGGCCGGTTACCCAGCGCCGCCGCTGCAGCTGTCTGACGAGCTCAATCTGGAGCTGATGCACAAGATCGCCGTCGCGACCCGTAAGGGTGTCGAGGAGGCCGGCGGAACCTACGAGCCGCACCCGGCAGAAGCCGTGGTGGAGAAGATGATTGAGCTCGGCCGGTCGGGACGCTTGAAGGGCGCCGGCTTCTACGAGTACCCCGACGGCAAGCGGTCCGGGTTGTGGCCGGGCCTGCGGGAGGCGTTCAAGTCCGGTTCGTCCGAGCCGCCGTTGCAGGACATGATCGACCGGATGCTGTTCGCCGAGGCGCTCGAGACGCAGAAGTGCCTGGACGAGGGCGTGCTCACGTCGACGGCCGACGCCAACATCGGTTCGATCATGGGCATCGGTTTCCCGCCGTGGACCGGAGGTAGCGCGCAGTTCATCGTGGGCTACGAGGGACCGCTCGGCAGGGGCAAGGAAGCCTTTGTGGCCCGGGCCCGGGAGCTGGCCGAGAAGTACGGCGACCGATTCCTGCCCCCGGACTCACTCACGTAGCTGGCGCGAGCAGACGCGAAAGCCCCCATTTCGTGCCGAAATGAGGTGCTTACGCGTCTGCTCGGCGTTACGCAAAAGCCCCCGAAACAGCGTGGTTTCGGGGGCTTTTGCGTTGCCTATTACCAGTCCCCCGTTTACCAGGCCGCGGCGATGCGCCGCCATTGCTCGCGCGGGAACTGTTTCGGGTCCTCGGTGAGCACCTGCACGCAGACATGGTCAGCGCCGGCTTTGTGATGCTCGGCGACCCTGCGCAGGATCGCGCCCTCGTCGCCCCACACGATAATCGCGTCGAAAAGACGTTGGCTGACCTGCTGCACATCGTCTTCGGTAAAGCCGCTGCGCAACAGGTTGTTGGCGTAGTTGGGCAAGGCCAAATACGAACGCAGCCAATCGGTTCCGATGCGGCGCGCTTCGTCGGCGTCATCGGTGAGGATGGCGGTCTGCTCGGGCAGCAGCAACGGGCCCTCGCCCAATGTCTTTCGAGCCGAGGCGGTGTGCTCGGTGGTGACTAGGTAAGGGTGCGCGCCGCGGGCGCGGGTCGCCGACAGCTGCAACATCTTTGGGCCCAGCGCCGCCAGCACGCGGCTCTCGGTCGGTACCGGCCGCTCGGCGGCATCCAACCCGTCCAGAAATGACGCCGTGGCCGCGAGCGGTTTGCGGTACCGGCCGGGTTCGCGGGAGTCGATCAGCGGTGCATGGCTGACTCCGATGCCGAGCAGGAACCGATCACCGTGCTGATCGGTGAGTGCGGCGTACTCGGCGGCCACGTCCTGCGGTTCATGCATCCAGAGGTTCAAGATTCCGGTGGCGATAACGGTGCGCTTGGTTGCGCCGAGCAGGTTGCCCACGGCGTCGAGCACCGACTGCCCGCCGACATCGGGAATCCACAGCGCGGCGTAACCGAGTTCGTCCAATTCGGCTGCGGCATCGGCGGCTTCGGATGGGTCGTTGTAGCGTAGCTGGCCACTCCACACGCCGATACCAGTGAGCTCCATGCAGATCTTTCCTCTCGTTCGATGCTTTTTGACCACTTTGCGAAACGCCGTCAGACGCGCGAGTAATCCTTGAACTGCATCGAGTCGAATACCCGCACGCTCTTGGAGTTCAACCTCATGATTGCCCGGGTTACGCCGGTGGGTAGCACCGACATCAACTGTGCCGCTCGCGTCAGAGCCCACATGCCTCTTGTCGAGTCTGGAATCAGACGTTTGGCGGTGACCCGCGCGAAGGCCCGGCTACGCCGGACCGGATCGGCCAGCTGCCGCTCGTATTCGGCGAATGCGCGCGTGTAATCGCCGCGGGCCTGAGCCATTTCACCGGCGAGGACTTAGGCGCCGAAGACCGACAAGCTGGTGCTGCCGCCGACGGCGGGCCCTGGGCAATATCCTGCGTCCCCGACCAGCGTCACCCGGCTACGCGACCAGGTGTCTAGTTGCAACTGGGTGATCGAGTCTCCGAACAGGTACTCGATGTGGTCTTGCCCGGCGCCGTAGTACGCCTCGCTGAGGTCGTCGCGCATGATCTCGACGTGCCGATCCGAGGCGGCCGCGACGAGCTTCGAGACGTCGACGGCGATGGGGCGCTTGGCGCCCTGTGGGTGGATGGTCAAGTGCGACGTACCGGTGGCCAACGCCTCGATCTGGGGCAGCACGCCCATCTTCTCCGAGATTTCCATCGCCGGCCGGAACAGGTCGACCGCGTGGCCGCCGGTCTTGCGCAGTGTCGGCGAGCGCTCCACGACGGTGACCTCGAAGCCGTACCGGTTGAGCCAGTAGGCGAGCACTGGCCCGTAGATGCTGGCTCCGGAGATCAGAACGCGCACGGCGACCCCCTACTTCGCGTCTGTCAAGGATAGGTGTTGACGGGTGCGTCGTTGCCCGCATCGCAGCGACTCCCGCGGCCCGTGCCGGGCCGCATCGTCGCCGGGCTGTACCCGATTGCCCGCCTCCTCCGCGGCCCGTGCCGGGCCGCATCGTCGCCGGGCTGTACCCGATTGCCCGCCTCCTCCGCGGCCCGTGCCGGGCCGCATCGTCGCCGGGCTGTACCCAATTGCCCGCCTCCTCCGCGGCCCGTGCCGGGCCGCATCGTCGCCGGGCTAAAGTCACCGCATGCGCTTTGGTCTCTTCATCCCGCAAGGCTGGCGAATGGACCTCGTCGGCATCGAACCCGAGCGGCACTGGGCGGTGATGCGAGATCTGGCCACCTACGCCGACGGCGGCGCCTGGGATTCACTCTGGGTCTACGACCACTTCCACACCGTGCCGCTGCCGAGCGACGAAGCGACGCACGAGGCGTGGTCGTTGATGGCGGCCTATGCCGCCGTCGCCTCACGGATCAAGCTGGGCCAGATGTGCACCGCCATGAGCTACCGCAACCCGGTCTACCTGGCCAAGGTCGCGGCCACCACCGACATCATCTCCGGCGGCCGCGTCCAGATGGGCATCGGCGGCGGCTGGTACGAACACGAATGGCGTGCCTACGGCTACGGATTCCCGTCGGCAGGGGTGCGGCTGGCTCGGCTCGACGAAGGCGTACAAATCATGCGGGATGCCTGGCGGGAGGGCAAAGTCAGCTTCGACGGCAAGCACTACCAGGTTGACGGTGCGATCGTGTCTCCAAAGCCGTTGCAAGACAACGGTATTCCGCTGTGGATCGCGGGAGGCGGCGAAAAGGTGACGTTGCGGATCGCCGCGCAGTACGCCCAATACACCAATTTCACCCCCGAACCCGAGGCATTCGCTCACAAATCCGAAGTGCTTGCCGAGCACTGTCGCAACGTCGGCACCGACTTCGACGCCATCGTGCGATCAGCCAACTTCACTGCCATCGTGGGCACGTCAGACGCGGAGGTCAAAGACCGCCAACAGCGGGCGCGCGACCGGTTGGCCGGTTATGTGCCCGAGGCCCTGGCGGAATCCATGGTCGCGGGCATCCCGGACTCGGCAACCGGCACTCCGGAGCAGGTCATCGAACGGCTGGCCAAGATCCGTGAGCTTGGCTGCGAATACGCGATCTGCTACTTCCCCGAGGCCGCCTACGACCGCTCCGGTATCGAGTTGTTCGAACGGGAAGTGATTTCCGCACTGCGTTAATCACCGGTGCGCGTGAACACTTCGCTGAAGTCGATATCCACCGCACACGACCCCGTCTGCGTCCAGTGCCCGTTGCCGTTGAGGGTCGGTATCGGGTCCTGCACCGGTTGTGGCAGCGGAAACTGGGCGTTGGCGTTGAGCGTTGCGGGATTGCCGTCCGGGCACTTGCCGCTGTTCGTGTCGGTCCACGTCCACATCCCGGCGGCGTAAATCAATGGCACGTCACCGGATTTGGCGGAAAAGTAACTCATGCACCGATCGCCGGTGCGTAGACAATTCGTGGTGATCTCGGAGTTGCCCATCTGCTGGGCGTCTCCACCGACGAATTTTCGAGTCAGCTGATAGTGACCCCGGAGTCCCTCAGCAACTGATACCACCCGCGGCGGCAGGGTGGCTGGGTCAGGGAGGCCGGGGGCGACGTCGCCCGTCCGGGTGAACGTCACGGTCCGCTTCTCCTGGCAGTTGTTACGGGCCGTGCGGGTGTGCTCGCCGCTCAGCGTGCCGTCCGGACGGGCTTGCAGCCGGAACACCTCCCAGATCTCGCCGGTGCTGTTCCGGCACGGATTCGTTGAAAGTGCCACTGCCAGCCAGGTTCCGCCGACCTGGTCGAACACCATGGTCGAGGCGAAGTGCGGTTCACCTTTCAGTCGCGACGCCGTCGCTACGCACCCAGTCGCTCCGCATACCGACCGCACGCCGTAGGTTCCGGTGGACGGCTCGGCATCGGGAGAAGGATTGCCGTCCAGATCGGTGAGGGGCCCGAAGTCGGCGCGATAGGTCCCGGTGAACGGGCCCGCGGGCGTAGCAGACGAATTGGACGGCGCGGGGTTGGCAGGTTGGGGCGCGGCGGTGCTGGTGGGCTGGCGCGATGATTGGGTGAGCTTGACGCCGGCGAACACCCCGCCGACCAGCAGCAACGCTACCGCGACAAGGGCGCCGATGAGTACCGCGGGGCGCTGAGCCCAGCCCCTACGGGTCGGCACGGGAAGGGGGATTGACGGCTGAGTGTGCTGGGCGTGCAACGCAATTGGAGTGTCGTATTGATATGGGGTGAGGTGCTTGCTCAGCGCCAACGCGAACTCACCGCAGTTAGCGAACCGGTCGGCCGGTTCCTTGGCCAGTGCTCTGGCAAACACGGGGTTCAGTCCAGCGAGTTCGGGGCGACGGTCGCCGATCGAGGGCGGCGGGGTGCCGATGTGCTGGGTGATCACCACCGTGGGATTGGTGTGGTCGAACGGCGGAGCGCCGGTCAGCAGGTGAAAAGCGGTGCAGGCCAACGCGTATTGGTCGGCGCGCCCGTCGATCGGCCCGCCCTTGAGTTGCTCGGGGGCGGCGTAGGCAACCGTTCCCACCGCCACGTCGGCTGCGGTGATACCCGTCCCGTCGTCCATGCGTCGCGCGATGCCGAAATCGGCGAGATAGATGCGTCGGTCCTGCCCGCCGTCGGGGTGGGTGAGCAGGATGTTGGCGGGTTTGACGTCGCGGTGCAACAGGCCACGGTGATGGGCGTAATCCAGCGCCGAGGCGACGGCGCTGATGGTCGAAACCACTTCGTCAACGGGCATGCCGCCCTGGTAGCGCTCAGCCAGCAGATTGGCGACGTCGGTGCCGGCCACGTAGTCCATCGAAATCCACAGCAGGCCGTCATTCTCACCGCGGTCGTAGATGCGCACGATGTGCGGATGGGAAAGGCCGGCCGCCAGGTCGGCTTCGCGGGCGAACCGGGCCCGGTATTCGGGATCGTCGGTGAACTCCGCGGGCAGCACCTTCAGTGCGTCGTCACGCGGCAGTCGTGGGTGCGTCGCCAAATACACCCGGCCCATGCCGCCGGCGCCCAGTATCCGCAGGATCGTGTATCCGGCGAATACCTGGCCAACCTTGAGGGACATGGCCAAATCGTAATTGCTCTCGATAGGGCAGGACCCTATGTACGCGACGGACCCGCAATCAGGAGCGAGAATGCAATTTCCGGTTTTATGGAACGCTGTTGTACCGTTTGGTGAGTCGCACTTTTCTCGTGCCTGATGGAGGACCTCGATGCAGAAGGTACTTGCCCCCGATATCTCGACCTGGCCTGACGAGAACCCGCAGCTCATCGGCAGTCGATGCGGCAGCTGTGGGGCCACGACATTCCCGGTGCAGGAGTGGTGTCCGCGCTGCAGCCTCGGGGAAATGAGCGAGGTGCTGTTGCCGCGGCGCGGCAGTCTGGTGGCATGGACGACCCAGGGATTTCCGCCGGGCGCTCCCTATGCCGGGCCGACGGGAAAGGACTTCGTCCCGTTCGGGGTCGGCCTGGTCCAGCTGGGTGACATCATTCGCGTTGAGGGCCGCCTTACCGAGAACGACCCGGCCAAGCTGCAATTCGGCCAACAGGTGGACCTGACGTTCGTCCCGCTGACCACCGACGAAGAAGGCAACGAGATCTTGACCTTCGCCTTCGAACCTGTTTCCGAGGGGGCGTGAGATGACCAACGATGTGGCGATCATCGGCGTCGGGCTGCACCCGTTCGGCCGGTTCGAAAAGACCGCGATGCAAATGGGCGCCGAGGCGATCCAGGCCGCGCTGACCGACGCTGGCGTCCAGTGGAGCGACATCCAATTCGGCTTCGGCGGTAGCCACGAGGTGTCGAACCCCGACGCCGTGACCCGCCTGGTCGGGTTGACGGGCATCACCTTCACCAACGTGTTCAACGCTTGTGCCACCGCCGCCAGCGCCATCCAGCAGACGGCGGACACGATCCGGCTGGGCAAGTACGACCTCGGCATCGCGATCGGCCTGGACAAGCACCCGCGCGGTGCGTTCACCGACGACCCCGCCAAGTTGGCGCTGCCGCAGTGGTATGCCCAGAACGGCCAATTCGTCACGACCAAGTTCTTCGGCATGAAGGCCAACAAGTACCTGCACGACCACAACATCTCGCAGGCCACCCTGGCCAAGGTGGCGGCCAAGAACTTCCGCAACGGTGCGCTGAACCCGAATGCCTTCCGGCGCAAGGCGATTTCCGAGGAAGAGATCCTGAACTCGGCCGTGCTGAATTATCCCCTGACGCAGTACATGTTCTGTGCGCCCGACGAGGGGGCCGCGGCAGTCGTCATGTGCCGCGCCGACATGGCGCACAAGTTCACCGACAAGCCGGTGTACGTGCGTGCCTGTGAGATCCGCACCCGCCGTTACGGCGCCTACGAAGTGCATGCCACCTTCGCCCCGCTGGACGAGGATGTCTCGCCGACCGTCTATGCCGCGAAGGCTGCCTACGAGGCGGCGGGCATCGGGCCCGAGGACGTCGATGTCGCCCAGTTGCAGGACACCGACGCCGGCAACGAGGTGATCCATATGGCCGAGACGGGCCTGTGTGCCGACGGTGAGCAGGAGAAGCTGCTGGCCGACGGCGCCACCGAGATCCACGGCTCGCTACCGGTCAACACCGACGGCGGTCTGATCGCCAATGGCGAGCCGATCGGGGCCTCCGGATTGCGGCAGATGCATGAGCTGGTGCGGCAATTGCGGGGGGAGGCCGGCGAACGTCAGGTGCCGGGCAACCCGCGGGTTGGCTTGGCGCAGGTCTACGGGGCGCCGGGCACTGCGTCGGCGACGATCTTGTCCCTCTAGTTCAGCGCGTCTGCTCGCCACAGCTAGATGGCCGGGCCCAGTAGGTCGTCGGCGTCGCGGATGATGTAGCCGTAGCCCTGTTCGGCGAGGAAGCGCTGCCGGTGTGCGGCGTATTCAGCGTCGAGGCTGTCGCGCGCGACCACCGAATAGAAGATTGCGCCGCCACCGTCGGCCTTGGGTCGCAGTAGCCGGCCCAACCGCTGGGCCTCCTCCTGCCGGGAGCCGAAGGTACCCGAAACTTGAACTGCCACAGACGCTTCCGGAAGGTCAATGGAGAAGTTGGCCACCTTCGAGACCACCAGGGTAGAGATCTCACCCCGACGGAAGGCATCGAACAGCGCTTCGCGTTCCTTGGTTTTGGTGGCGCCCTGAATCACCGGCGCGTCCAGCTCGGCGCCGAGCTCGTCGAGCTGGTCGAGGTAGGCGCCGATCACCAGCGTCTGTTCGCCCGGGTGGTTCTTCAGAATCGATTTGACCACAGCGATTTTGGTGTGCACCGTCGAGCACAGCCGGTAGCGTTCCTCCGGCTCGGCGGTGGCGTACATCATCCGCTCGTTGTCGGTCATCGTGACGCGTACTTCCACGCACTCGGCCGGGGCGATCCAGCCCTGTGCCTCGATGTCCTTCCACGGCGCGTCATAGCGTTTCGGCCCGATCAACGAGAAGACGTCGCCCTCGCGGCCGTCTTCGCGGATCAGCGTGGCGGTCAGCCCCAGTCGCCGTTTGGATTGCAGGTCGGCGGTCATCCGGAACACCGGCGCCGGCAACAGATGCACCTCGTCGTAGATGATCAGGCCCCAGTCGCGGCTGTCGAAGAGCTCCAGGTGGCGGTATTCGCCCTTGGTGCGACGGGTGACCATCTGGTACGTCGAGATGGTGACGGGCCGAATCTCTTTGCGCTCGCCGGAGTATTCACCGATCTCGTCCTCGGTCAGCGAAGTACGCGCCACCAGTTCACGCTTCCACTGTCGCGCGGCGACGATGTTGGTGACCAGGATCAGCGTGGTGGCTTGAGCTTTGGCCATCGCGGCCGCGCCGACCAGCGTCTTGCCGGCGCCGCAGGGGAGCACCACCACGCCCGAGCCACCCGCCCAGAACGACTCGGTGGCCAGCTGTTGGTAGTCGCGTAGTTCCCAGCCGTCGGGCTGCAGACTGATCGGATGCGCCTCGCCGTCTACGTAGCCGGCGAGATCCTCAGCGGGCCAACCGATCTTGAGCAGCATCTGCTTTACCCGGCCCCGCTCGCTGGGATGGACCACGACGGTGTCGTCGTCAATGCGGGCCCCCAGCATCGGAGCGATCTTCTTGTTGCGCAGCACTTCCTCGAGCACCGCGCGGTCCAGGCTCACCAACGTCAGCCCGTGCGCGGGATGCTTCACCAATTGCAGGCGGCCGTAACGGGCCATGGTGTCGACGATGTCGACCAGCAAAGGCTGCGGGACGGCATAGCGGGAGAAGCTGACCAGCGCGTCGACAACCTGCTCGGCGTCGTGGCCGGCGGCGCGCGCATTCCACAGCGCCAGCGGCGTGATGCGGTAGGTGTGGACATGTTCGGGCGCGCGCTCCAGCTCGGCGAACGGCGCGATGGCGGCGCGCGCGGCGCCGGCCAATTCATGGTCCACCTCGAGCAGCACGGTCTTGTCCGACTGCACGATCAACGGCCCGTCGGCCACCTGCAACTCCTCTCCACTAGTCCTCGGCCGCCATTACCGACGTGATGCGGTGGATCGCGAAATCACGCATCCGCCCCGAAGCCGAATCGAACGCCACCAGCTGACCACCCTTGACGACGACCGGAGCCACCACCCGCTGGGTAGCCACGCCCGCGGCGTCCAGGTATCCGATCAGCACCGTCTCCTGGTCCTGGGCGGCTCGCTGCAGCAACGACATTGCAACCGCCGGGTCCACACGGTTATTCCCGAACGGCGCCGCGGTCACCTTGCGCAACACCGCGACCACGGCGTGCAGCGTCTCGGTGCTGGGCCGCTGCGCGGGCCGGTACGGCCGGCGTTGCTGCGGCACGGGCACCCGCGCGCCGCGGCTGCGCATGTCCACGATCGCTCCGGTGGAATCCTCGGCAGCCGGCGCGAACCCCGCCGAACGCAACGCCACCAATACGTCGGCGATCGGAGCCGGCGAGACCGCCACGGTCGGCGCCAGCGCGCGCAAATGCAACCCTTCGGCCGCCGGCGCCGCGATCGCCTGAGCCAGCAGCGCCGGATCCTCGCAGCGTACAAACGATGCGGCCATACCGATGCGCAGCTGGCCGTGGCGGCGGGCCACGTCGTCAATCAGGTAGGTGAGTCCTTGCGGCACCGGGGTTTTCGAGTGATGGGCAAAGAACGCGTGCATCCAGTCGCGGGTCTTGCCGACGTCGAGTGCATGCCGGATCGACTGCTCGCTGATCCGGTAAACCATTGCCGCGCCGGCGGATTCGACGGTAGCGACGGCAGCCAGTTCGTCGGCGAGGTCACGCTCCAGCGGCCCCGGCACCACAACGGTGAGGTCGGCTTGGAGCAGGAAGTGGTCGATCGGTTCGGGCAACGCACGCGTCATCGCGTCGACGACGGCACCGGGATCGGCGTCGTCTGCGAGTAGGGCGCGACCGGGCGTGCTGATCGCTCCGCGCCCCACCAGGCCCAGCGCGTGGCTTTCGGCGAGCAGATCGGCGATGGGTTCGGGCTGTAGCCGACGGGCCCAGCGCGGGCGGTGCCAGATCAAAGCCGCCGACGCGCTGTTCGCGTCGACCCCGGCGCCCGGTGGCAGGGCGGCCAGCATGCCCAGCAACAGCCGCCGGTCCAACGGCGCGGCGGTGGAGAACAGCGAATCCGACAGGGCGCCATACGGTTTGGCGTCGGGACCTCTGGTGCCGATAAGCGCCGGCCGGCCCGGAAGCTCCAGCCAGGTGCCGGCCAGCAGGTACCAGCGGTCGGCGGCGCCGAGCGTGGTGAACCGGTCAGCCGTCGTGGTCGGCGCCCAGTACGGCCCGTCACCATGCGAAGGCTCGGGGTCCGGGATGCCGCTGGCGATCAGTCCCGCCGCGGCCGAGAGTTCCAGCACCAGCCCAAGGCGCGGCTCGTCGATTCCCGTAGTCTTCGCCAGTCGTTTGAGATCGCGAACCCCCAAGCCGCCGCTGCGTAGCTCGGCAACCGGTGCGGTACCCAGGTTTTCGAGCAGCACATCGACCTCGCGCAGCAGATCGATGACGGCTCCGGCGGCCGCCGCGTCGACGTCCGCGACTTTGGTTTTCGAGACGGTCGGATCCGGCTGAGTGAGCCGCATCGGGCCCGGACTCTCACCGCGCAACACCTGCGCCACGTGGCGCGGCAGGATCACCGTCTCGGCATCGATGCGCCGCAGCAGGCCCGTCGCCAGCAACCGGGGCACCGGCCGGTCCGGCGGAGCCCCGGGCGCCGCGTCGCGGGTGCGTCCCATCGGAGACCCTTCGAGGAGCTTCTCGAGGACCTCGCGTTGTGCATCGTCGACCGATGCGATCAGGGCGGCGATCTCATCCCCGGTATGGGTGCGGTCCTCGAGCGTGACCTGGCCGGGATGCCACGGCAGGGCCGTCCCCGCATCGGCGGCCACGCGCACCGTGTTCTCGCCCCACACCAGCGCACGGTCCCGGAGATCGTCCAGCGCTGCGGCCACGTCGTCCTCGGCTGCGTGGTCCCCGAGCAACGTCAGCAATTTCGAGACCGGCACCGGCTCGGCGTCGGCCTGCAGCACCAACAACGCGTCGAGTACGGCCAGCCGCAGGAAATCCAGATCGTCGGTGGCAGCCTTGACCGACTGACGCGCCTGGGCGCGCGCGGCCAGCGCCGCGATGCTGCCGGGCGGCGGCTGAGCGAGGTCCGGTCGCAGCTCCAGCAGCAGGATCAGCCGCTCGTCGGGCAAGTCGGCCAGCCAGGACCCCAGCGGAATATCCGGGGAATGTTCGGTCATTGCTGATCAAGCCTAGGCGCGACCGGCAGCCTTCCGCCGCAGACGGTGCGACGACCTGTCAGAATGGAGCGCGTGGCTGACAGAGGCAAAGCAAAGTACGTGGACAACGGCTGGCCGACCACCGACCCGGACGACCACGCGGTGAGCGAACTCGTCACAGACCGCACCGGTGCGCTCTCACCCTTTGGTGAGGTGGTGTTCCCGGTGCCCGCCGACGAGCTGCCCTATGTCCATCCGGTGACCGACGCGACCTGGTAGGTCATCGGCATGTCCGGGGCGGCCGGGCCGTCTGAAGCCCCGGTGAACGCGCTGTCTCACCTCGACGAGCGAGGGGCGGCGCACATGGTCGACGTCACCGAAAAGGGAACGACGCGACGTACCGCCGTGGCGGCCGGGGTCTTGCGCACCTCTGCGGAGGTGGTGGGCCTGATCTCCAGTGGTGGTCTGCCCAAGGGTGATGCGCTGGCCACCGCCCGGGTAGCGGGCATCCTGGCGGCCAAGCGCACCAGTGACCTGATCCCGTTGTGCCATCAGCTGGCCCTCACCGGGGTGGACGTCGATTTCACCGTCGGCAAAGCGGAGATCGAGATCACTGCTATGGTGCGCAGCACCGACCGAACGGGGGTGGAGATGGAGGCGTTGACCGCGGTGAGTGTGGCGGCCCTGACCCTGTACGACATGATCAAGGCGGTCGACCCGGCCGCTCGCATCGACGACATCCGGGTGCTGCGCAAAGAGGGCGGTCGCAGCGGAAGCTGGGTGCGGCCGTGAGCCGCACCGCGCGCGTCATCATCGCCAGCACCCGAGCCGCCAGCGGTACCTACGCCGACGAAACCGGGCCGATCATCGCGGAATGGCTGGAAAAGCAGGGATTTCTGCCCGTGCAGCCTCAGGTGGTCGCCGACGGCAACCCGGTCGGCGAGGCATTGAACGACGCCCTCGACGACGGTGTCGACCTGGTGATCACCTCCGGCGGCACCGGCATCTCGCCCACCGACAGCACCCCGGAACAGACGGTGGCCGTGCTGGACTTCGTCATTCCCGGGCTGGCCGACGCCATCCGGCGCGCGGGCGAGTCGAAGGTGCCGACGTCCGCGTTGTCGCGCGGGGTGTGCGGGGTGGCGGGCCAGACGCTGATCATCAACCTGCCGGGGTCACCCGGCGGCGTTCGGGACGGCCTCGGGGTGCTCGCCGAGGTGCTCCACCATGCGCTGGATCAGCTCGCCGGCAAAGATCACCGACGATGACGCTGGTCCTGCGCGCCGCAGTGACCGAGCAGCCGATCTCGCTCGCCGAACACGAGGCCCTGGTCGGCCACCAGTCCGCGGGTGCCGTCGTCGGCTTCGTCGGCATGATCCGAGACCACGACGGCGGACGGCAGGTGGTGCGGCTCGAGTACTCCGCGCACCCGTCGGCTCAGCAAGTGTTCGCCGAGGTAGTCGCCGACATCGCCGAGCGGGCCAGCGGTGTGCGCGCGGTCGCGGCCAGCCACCGCATCGGGGTACTGCACATCGGGGAGGCCGCGTTGGTGGCCGCCGTAGCCGCAGACCATCGCCAGGCAGCCTTCAGCACCTGCGCGGAGCTGGTGGACACCATCAAGGAACGACTACCGGTGTGGAAGCACCAGTTCTTCGATGACGGCGGTGAGGAGTGGGTGGGTTCGGCCTGAACCGGCTGGGCTCAGGCCGCCACCTCAGCTGACCGGGCCCGCGGCGAACGCGTCGAGCGCGTCGTTACCGGCAACACCCTGGTCGACGATCGCCTGCCACAGCTGCTGGGTGTAGCCGACGGTTGAAACCTCGTGGATCGTGACGGGCGCCGGGGCCTCGGCAGGCGCCGGCGGCACCTCGGCGGGCTGGAAGCCTGCCTCGATAACCGGGGGAGCGACCTCCAGGGCGGGCGGCACGTCGCCGGGCGCCGGTGCGAGTTCCTCGGGGGCCGGCGGCAGCTCGGCAGGCGCCGGCGGCAGCTCCTCGGCGGGCGCGGGCGGCAACTCGGCGGGAGCTGGCGCGAGTTCGGCAGGCGCGGGCGGGAGTTCGGCCGGCGCAGGCGGCAGTTCGGCCGGAGCCGGTGCCAGTTCGACGGACGCGGGGGTCACCTCGGCGGGAGCAGGCAGGTCGTTGCCGGCCAGCTGCACCTCGGGGGCGGGCGCCTCGGCGGGCGGTGGCACGTCTCCCGGCGGAGGGGCCAGTTCGCCGTTCAGCCCGGGGGCGTCCAGCGGCTGGTCGAGGCCGGCCGGCTGGGGAAGTACGTTGCGGGGCGTGGGGCCCGACAGCCCGGTGCCGCAGACCGGCCAGGCGCCGCGGCCCTGGCTGGCCAGCACGCGCTCGGCGATGGCGATCTGCTGGTCCTTGGTGGCCAGCTGGGCCGAGGGCGCGAACTCGCTGCCGCCGTGCGAGGCCCAGGTGCCGGCCGCGAACTGAACGCCGCCGTAGAACCCGTTACCGGTGTTGATCGACCAGTTGCCGCCGGACTCGCAAGCAGCGACGCGGTCCCATTCCTGGTCCGTCGCGGCGGCTGCCTGGGCGGCCATGGCGATGCTGCCGCCGCCCAGCACGGCGCCGGTGAAGGCGACCTTGGCGACGCTGACGCTGGAGGTAGTGGGCTTACGGTGCCGTCCACTCATACGCTCGGAAATTCCTCTCGTGTGCACGCCTGCGAGGTCAGCTGTCGGGTTCGGGTGGGAGAGGTCACCCGGCCGCATCGGTCACCGTTGACGCAACGTCGGCTTCACCCCTAGGGCCGTAGGGCCCGGTCCGATCTCGGCGGACCTGGTGGGTCCCCCGCCTCCATCCGCGGGTCGGAATCCCTCACCTACTGGATGGAGCTCGGCGCGTTATAGGTAAGGGAGGGCTCGTCATTCGGGTTGGTTTGACGAACCCCCCGAGACGCTAGCGGGTTCAAGCGATCTCGTCACGTCTGGGAAAAACGGGCGTTTTGGTCACAGCCGTCGCGCAAAACGCCAGGAACGGTCGACGTTTGCCCAGCTCATAGCACCCGAAATCGGAGCGTGGCCGCGTTGTTATCTTTCCGTTACGTGAGATATGTCACAGTTTTAACCGCCGGCGAAGGGCGGAAGTACGTCAACCGTGTTTCCGGCGGATAACGTCGACGTCTCATCTCGGACGGCAATTCCGTCCAGTAGATAGGAGCAGCGGCTCAACACCGTGGCGAGCGGAGTACCCCGATTCGCAAGTTCCTTAATCAACTCCGCCACCGTGGTACCTGCTCGCAACGCGAGCGTTTCCGACTCGATACCTGCTGCCGCGCGGGCAGCCGCGAAATAGCGAACGGTGACCGCGATCTGATCCGCGGCGGATGTCTCAGCCACCGATCGCACTCATCGGTCGGTCGGGCTGGACGAAGCCGGGGTCGTTGATGCCGTGGCCGGCGGGCTTGCCCCACATTGCCGCGCGCCAAGTCGCCTCGATGGCCTGATCGTCGGCGCCGCCGCGCAGCAACCCGCGGAGGTCGGTCTCCTCGGTGGCGAACAGGCAGCTGCGAATCTGTCCGTCGGCGGTCAGCCGGGTGCGGTCACACGCCGAACAGAACGCGTGCGACACCGAGGCGATGACGCCGAACTTTCCGGATGGGGTGTTCGGGCCCGTGTCGACCAACCAAAGCTCGGCGGGCGCCGAACCCCGCGGCGCCGGGTCGGGCCGGAGCCGGAAATGCGGCCGTAAGGCTGCGAGGACATCGTCGGCGCTCAGCCCGGCACCGCGGCGCCACTGATGGCCGGCGTCGAGCGGCATCTGCTCGATGACGCGCAACTGATAGCCCAGCCCGAGGCAGTACCGCAATAGTTCGACGACGTCCTCGCGGCCGGTGGCGGGGTCCAGCACGGCGTTCACCTTGACCGGTCCGAGTCCGGCCCCGCTGGCGGCCGTCAGCCCGGCCAGCACGTCGTCGAGGCGGTTCCGGCGGGTGATGGCGGCGAAGTGGTCGGGGTTGATGCTGTCCAGCGACACGTTGACCCGGTCCAGACCGGCCGCGGCCAATGCGGCCGCCCGTCGGGCCAACCCCACCCCGTTGGTGGTCAGGGAGATCTCCGGTCGGGGAGTGAGGCTCGCGGCTCCGGCAATGACTTCTTCGAGGTGGCGCACCAGTAGCGGCTCACCGCCGGTGAACCGCACGCTGGTGACGCCCAACCGGGTCACGGCGATGCGCATCAGCCGGGTCAGTTCCTCCGGGGTGAGCAGCTCGTCGCGGGGCAGCCAATCCAGGCCATGCTCGGGCATGCAGTAGGTGCACCGCAGATTGCAGCGGTCGGTGAGGGACACCCGCAGGTCGGTGGCGACCCGGCCGTAGGTATCGATCAGCGGGCCCTGCGTAGGGGCACCCTCCGCCGACCTACTCGAACGAGGACCCGGCACCGTGGGCAGGCCCAGCGCGGTCAGGGTCATGCCGACACCCCGTACCGACCCGGCGCATCGGCGGGAACGATTTCCTTGCCCAGCGGCACCAGCGACACCGGGATCAGTTTCAGGTTCGCCAGCGCCAAGGGAATCCCGATGATCGTCACGGCCATTGCCAGCGCGCTCGCCAGATGCCCGATCGCCAGCCAGATTCCGAACAGCAGCACCCAGATGACGTTGCCGATCAACGCGCCCGTCCCAGCGCCCGGCTTCTCGACGATCGTCCGGCCGAACGGCCACAGCGCGTAGGACGCGATGCGCAGCGACGCGAAGCCGAACGGGATGGTGACGATGAGCAGGAAGCAGACAAGCGCAGCGAGCAGGTATCCGAGGGCCAACCAGAGGCCACCGAAAACCAGCCAGATGACATTCAGAATCAGGCGCATATCTCCTCCAGCGGTAAGACCAGCGTACCGAGTGGCGGGTAAACCGGGGTGCTCGGTAGTGAACCGCGCGAGTAGGATCTGAGATCGTCATCGCGTCCTGTGTATGCGGGACGCGTTTTATGTTGCATACCCAGTGACCCGTCAGACAAGCAGGTGAGAGCAGTGCCGACCGGCAAAGTGAAGTGGTACGACCCCGAAAAGGGGTTCGGCTTCCTGTCGCAGGAGGACGGCGAAGACGTATACGTCCGCTCTTCGGCGTTGCCCGAAGGTGTCGAGGGCCTCAAAGCTGGTCAGCGCGTCGAGTTCGGCATCGCCTCCGGTCGGCGCGGACCGCAAGCGCTGAGCCTCAAGCTGATCGACCCGCCGCCCAGCCTCACCAGGACCCGTCGCGAGGCAGCACGTCAGGCACCGGCCGAACACAAGCACAGCCCTGACGAACTGCACGGCATGCTTGCGGATCTGATCACCTTCCTCGAGGACAAGGTGCAGCCGGAGTTGCGCAAGGGCCGCTACCCGGACCGCAAAACCGCGCGCCAGGTCTCCGAAGTGGTGAAGGCGGTCGCCCGGGAGTTCGAGGCTTAGCGCGTCTGGGCGCGCCTGCCCCGGCGTATCCTCACCCGAAGCGGGTATCCCGATTTAGTCGGGATGCATCGGCGAGGAGGCGGCAATGGCACAGCAAGAGGTCACCGAGGAACAAGCGCGAGCCGTCGCCGAGGAATCCCGCGAAAGCGGTTGGGACAAGCCATCTTTTGCCAAAGAGCTGTTCCTGGGACGCTTCCCGCTCGAGCTGATTCACCCGTTCCCCACGCCGGCCGCCGCCGAGGAGGCGCGCACCAAGGAGTTTCTGGGCAAGCTCAAGGAGTTTCTGACCGGCGTCGAGGGCAACGTCATCGAGCGCGAGGCACGCATTCCCGACGAATACGTCAAGGGTCTGGCCGATCTGGGCTGCTTCGGCATGAAGATCCCGACCGAGTACGGCGGTCTCGGCATGTCGCAGGTTGCCTACAACCGCGCGCTGATGCTGGTGACGACCGTGCATCCCAGCCTGGGAGCTTTGCTGTCGGCGCACCAGTCGATCGGTGTGCCCGAGCCACTCAAGCTGGCCGGGAGTGAAGAGCAGAAGCGAAAGTTCCTGCCGCGGTGCGCCGCCGGCGCGGTGTCGGCGTTCCTGCTCACCGAACCGGACGTGGGATCCGACCCCGCCCGGTTGGGCTCCACTGCGACACCGGTGGACGACGGTCGGGCCTACGAACTCGAAGGCGTAAAACTTTGGACCACCAACGGGGTGGTCGCCGATCTGCTCGTGGTGATGGCTCGCGTGCCCAAGAGCGACGGGCATCGCGGCGGCATCAGTGCCTTTGTCGTGGAGGCCGATTCGCCCGGGATCACCGTCGAGCGGCGTAACCAGTTCATGGGTCTGCGCGGCATTGAGAACGGCTTGACCCGGATGCACAAGGTGCGTGTTCCGGCCGAGAATCTGATCGGCCGGGAGGGTGACGGGTTGCGAATCGCGTTGACCACCCTCAACGTCGGACGACTGGCGTTGCCCGCCATGGTGACCGGTTCGGCCAAGTGGTCGTTGAAGATTGCGCGAGAATGGTCGCGCGAGCGCGTGCAGTGGGGCAAGCCGGTCGGCAAACATGAAGCGGTGGCCCGCAAGATCGCGTTTATGGCGGCCACCACCTATGCCCTCGACGCGGTGGTGGAGTTGTCCGGTCAGATGGCCGACGAAGGGCGCAACGACATTCGGATCGAGGCGGCGCTGGCGAAGCTCTGGTGCAGCGAAATGACCTGTGTCATCGCCGATGACCTGATGCAGATTCGCGGCGGCCGTGGGTATGAGACGGCCGAGTCGCTCGCGGCGCGCGGCGAGCGTGCCGCACAGGTGGAGCAGTCCCTGCGCGACCTGCGGATCAACCGCATCTTCGAAGGGGCCAGTGAGATCATGCGGCTGCTCATCGCCCGCGAAGCCGTCGATGCGCACCTGGCCGCAGCCGGTGACCTGGCCAAGCCCGACGCCGACCTGCGGCAGAAGGCCGCGGCCGCCGTCGGTGCGAGCGGGTTCTACGCAAAGTGGTTGCCCAAGTTGGTATTCGGTGAAGGCCAGCGACCTACGGCATACGGTGAATTCGGCCCGTTGGCGTCACACCTGCGGTTCATCGAACGTTCCAGCCGGAAACTGGCCCGTAACACCTTCTACGGGATGGCGCGCTGGCAGGCCAAGCTGGAGCAGAAGCAGGGTTTCCTGGGGCGCATCGTCGACGTCGGTGCCGAGTTGTTTGCGATGGCCGCAGTGTGCGTGCGCGCGGAAGCGCAGCGGGCAGCGGATCCGGTGGTCGGTGAGCAGGCCTACGAGTTGGCCGAATTGTTCTGCGAGCAAGCGACTTTACGGGTTGAGGCGCTGTTCGAGGCCTTGTGGAGCAATACCGACAGCGGCGATGTACGGTTGACCAACGATGTACTCGAGGGCCGCTACCGCTGGCTGGAAGACGGCATCCTCGACCAATCGGAGGGGACGGGGCCATGGATCGCAGCGTGGGAGCCGGGCCCGTCGACCGAAACGAATCTGGCCCGGCGGTTCACCACCGGCTCGGAACCGACCGCGGCGAGCGTGTAAGGCGGCTTGATGGGTAGCTATGTTGCCGGCACTGGCGAATTCAACCGTGACACCAACTACATCACCACCCGCATCACGGCCGACGGCCGCGACGGCTACCCGGTGGAGCCAGACCGTTACCGGCTGGTGGTCGCCCGGGCTTGCCCGTGGGCCAATCGCACCATCATCGTTCGGCGGCTGTTAGGTCTGGAATCCGTTCTCTCTATTGGGTTTTGTGGACCCACCCACGACGAGCGCAGCTGGACATTCGATCTCGACCCAGGTGGCGTGGATCCGGTGCTCAAGATTCCGCGGTTGCAGGACGCCTTTTTCAAGCGGATCCCCAACTACGAAAAGGGGATCACGGTGCCGGCGATCGTCGACATCCCCACCGGGGCGGTGGTCACCAACGACTTCGCGCAGATGACCCTCGACTTCTCCACCGAGTGGACCGCGTACCACCGCGATGGCGCGCCGCAGCTGTATCCGGAGGAATTGCGGGACGAGATCGACGAGGTGAGCACCCGGATCTACACCGAGATCAACAACGGCGTCTACCGGTGCGGCTTCGCCGGCTCACAGGACGCCTACGGCAAGGCCTACGACCGGTTGTTCACCGCGCTGGACTGGGTGAGTGACCGGCTGGCCCGCCAGCGGTTCCTGGTGGGGGACACCATCACCGAGGCGGACGTGCGGCTGTTCACCACGCTGGCGCGCTTCGACCCGGTGTATCACGGTCACTTCAAGTGCAATCGCACCAAGCTGACGGAGATGCCGGTGCTCTGGGCCTATGCCCGGGATCTGTTCCAGACTCCGGGTTTCGGCGACACCATCGACTTCGTGCAGATCAAGCAGCACTACTACATCGTGCACGCCGACATCAACCCGACCGGCATCGTGCCCAAGGGGCCGGACCTGGCGGGGTGGCGGACTCCGCACGGTCGAGAGGAACTGGGTGGCAGACCGTTCGGCGACGGAACCCCACCCGGACCCACCCGCGAAGGGGAACGGGTACCGCCCGGACACGGCGCGTAGGCGTGCCTTGGCCCGGTGTCAAAACGTCAGGCGCACCGACCATTCCGCATGCGGAGCCTCGCGTAGTTCGCCGTTGTCGACGACCAGCGTCAGCAACTGCACGACCAGTCCCGCCAGCCGTCCCCGATGCGGGTCGACGGTCGGAATGGTAAGAGCCAAGCGGGAATTGGGGCGAAAGAATGTCGTTGCGGTGTTGGTGGGATCGTCGTAGATCTGGAGCAGCCGCCAGGGTGCCCGGCCGATGGCGTCGGGCACCGAGAGTTGCACGGGATAACGCTCACTGACCCGGAGTTCGCCCTGTGACTGCGGAGTTTGGCAGTCGTTGAGGTTGAGCACGTTGCAGTACATGTAGGGGCCCACCCGGGTGGAGTGGCCGTGTGAGTAGGCGCTGATCGTCGGCCAATGCGGACCTGACGGCCGCAGCACCAGCCACGTTCCGATTCCCGCCCCGATGGCCAGCACCAGCACGACGACCGTTAGCAGCACGGCTCCAGAGCGTTTCACCGTGGCATCGCGCTCGTCGTCGAAGCGCCGCGGCGCTGACCCTCCTGCTCGACCATCACCGGCCGGTTGCCGCCGAGGCCAGGAATGAGCGAGTCACCCCGGAAACTGACGATCGTCTGGGCCAGGCCGAGAATCAACAGGGCGCTGACCGCGGTGAACCCGACCCACAACTCGGTGTACACCAACACCCCGACCGCACCGCCCAGCACCCAGGCCAGCTGCAGGGTGGATTCCGATCGCCCGAAACCGGAGGCGCGTGCCTCCTCGGGCAGATCGTGCTGCAGCGAAGCATCCAGCGAGGCCTTCGCGATGGCGCTCGATCCGGACGTGATCAGGGTGGCCACCGCGGTGAGGACCAAATTGCCGGCCACCGCGGCGGCCAGCGCGAACGCGGTGACCACCACGGTGCAGCGGACCACCAGCACGGCCGGGCGGCCCAGTTTGAGCCGGGCGCTGGCGAAGTTCCCGGCGAAGTTACCGATCGCCGCGGCGGCGCCGATGATCCCGAGCATGGCCAGCTGCACCCAGCCGTCGGCGTCGTGGGCCTTGGCGACGAATGCCGGGTACAGAAACAGGAAACCGACCATCACCTTGATGGTGCAGTTGCCCCACAACGAGGTGATGATGTTGCGGCCCAACGGCTGCCGCAGCTTGCCGCCGACCTGGTTGGGTTCCTCCTGCCAACTGAGGTGCAGCGCGTCGCTGTGGCGGTGATAGCTCAACGTTGCCGGCACTTCGCCCGCGGTCACCTCCACCCAACTCGGGATCCGCATCGACAGCAGGGCGCCGACGATGGTGATGCCGACGACGACGAACAGGGCGCCGGGCAGCTTGAACAGATGGGTGCAGGCGAACTCCACTCCGGCGGCGATGGCTCCGCCGGCGATGGTCCCACCGAGCAGGCCGAAGACGGTCAGCCGCGAATTGACCCGGACCAGGTCGATGCTCGGTGGCATGACTCGCGGCGTCACCGCGCTGCGCAGCACGCTGAATGACTTCGAGAAAACCATCATGGCCAGCGCGCAGGGATACAGCACCCAGGGCGGGAAACTGCCGCTGGCCCCGTCGTAATTCATGATCAGGATCAACGCCAACGCCGTGCGCAGCGCGAAGGACAAGGCGAGCGCCACCCGCCGGCCATGCTGCAGTTTGTCCAGCGCCGGCCCGATCAGCGGGGCGATGACGGCGAACGGTGCGATGGTGATCAGCAGGTAGAGCGCGACTTTGGATTTGCTCTCGCCGCTGGCCGCCGCGAAGAACAGTGTGTTGGCCAGGGCCACCGCCATCGCGGAGTCGACGGCGAAGTTGGCCATCACCGGCCAGGTCAGCGCTGTGAGCCCCGACTTGTCGGCGCCGTCGGCGGTGGCGGCGCGCTGCACCATCCAGTACATCCGGGATCCCATTTCGCGGCTGCGCATGGCGGCGGCGCGGGTGACGGTGATCCGCTCACCGTTGGTGTAACCACGCTGCGGCGGCGGCTCGCTGGAGCGCTCCGGTGGCGGCTCCTCACCCAGCGGGGGTAGGTAGCGGTTGGCGCTGGGCATCGGCGGGGGCCGGCGGCGCCGATAGTCACCGTCGCGATCGTCGTGGGCCGGGTAGTTCGCCATACCCGGATGCTCTTGGTGGGACCTCGGTGGTCCCTTGGGGGGTCGGCGGCCCGGCGGTGGGGCCATTCGGCCCGGATGGTCACCTCGCCGTGCGGACACCATTCAATTCTGTCCTATGCCGCCTCGCTGCGGAGGAAACCGGGTGTGGCTCGAACTCCGTGTCTCTCGGAAGGCCGGTGCATTAGGAAAGGCAGCGAGTGCGGTGACGTTAAGCTGTGTCCGTGACCGGACCCAGTGACGAGACCGCCCAGCAGGGCGGCGCCGTGACGGTGGCCGAGTGGCCTGAGGAGCTGGCGGGCGTGCTGACCGGTGCGGCCGAGCAAGCCCGCGCCGCCGTGGCGGAGTTCAGTGGGGCCGACGCCGTCGGCGACTATCTGGGCGTCACCTATGAAGACCCGAACGCCGCCACCCATCGGTTCCTGGCGCATGTGCCGGGCTACCAGGGCTGGCAGTGGGCGGTCGTCGTTGCTGGGTACGCCGGATCTGACCACGCCACGATCAGTGAAGTGGTGCTGATCCCGGGACCGACCGCGCTGTTGGCGCCCGAATGGGTGCCGTGGGAGCAGCGGGTGCGGGCCGGGGACCTGAGCCCGGGCGACCTGTTGGCTCCGGCGAAGGACGACCCGCGACTGGTGCCCGGCTACACCGCCAGCGGTGACCCAGAGGTCGACGACGTCGCCGCCGAGCTCGGGCTGGGCCGTCGTTGGGTGATGAGTGCCTGGGGTCGCGCCGATGCGGCCGAGCGCTGGCACGAGGGCGATTTCGGCCCCCACTCGGCGATGTCGCGCTCGACGAAGCGGGTGTGCCGCGATTGCGGGTTCTTCCTTCCGCTGGCCGGATCGCTGGGTGCCATGTTCGGGGTTTGCGGGAACGAGCTGTCCGCGGACGGACATGTCGTCGACAAGCACTACGGCTGCGGTGCGCATTCCGATACCCCGGCGCCGGCAGGCACCGGATCGCCGATGTACGAGCCGTTCGACGATGGCGTTCTCGACGTCGTGGATAAGCCGGTCGTTGAGGCGGCTGAGCAGGTTGAGCCTGCTGAGGCGGCCGAGCCGGTCGAGCCTGCTGAGGCGGCCGAGCCGGTCGAGCCTGAGCCTGCCGAACCGGGTGACGCCGGCGACTCGGCCGAGGCGGTCGACGCGGCTGAGGACGGCGACTCCGGCGACCCCGTCAGCGATGCCGGCGACGCCGGTGGGGAGTCCGGCGACTCCGGCGACTAACTCCGCTCGGCGGCGGCCTTGATCCGCGCCAGCGACGCGTTCATACCCTCGACCAACTCGCGCTCAAAGCTTTCCGTCCCGCCCATCAGCGCATTGACCGACATGCTGGAAAAGGCGCTCACTCCGTTCTCGGCATGACGGCTTTCGGTCACCCGGGTGCCCTGCCCGTGAGGTTCGAGCTCATAGCTCCAAATGGTTCGGTTGACGTCCACCCGGAACGCCAGCTTCTGCTCGGGGATCACCTCCACGACGGTGCTGGTGGTGGGCCAGAACAACCGGTTGCGCCGGTTCATGTTCAGCGTCCGCGTGCCGGTGCGCAGCGGACCGAACTGGCGTAGCCAGCGGCACTGCGGGCTCCACTCCGGCATGCGTTGCAGGTCTGAGATCAACTTCCAGACCTTCGCGGGTGGTGCGTCGATATCGATCGAAGCCTGAAGCAGCGGGGCTGCCCCCATGTGTCCTCCTACGCGTTGCTAGATGTCATTTCTTGTCGAGATACGTTTCCAGTCCGGATTGCGCGCCGCGGGCTCCGCGCCGGGCGGCGGCGAGCTGCCAGACGAAGATGCTGGTACCCAGCACGCCCACCCCGAGTCCGGCGACCGACACCGGTCGCCACGTCTGCAAGCTCGGTATCAAGAAGGCGGCAGCGACGGCGACCAACCAACCCAGCGCGCCGACCGCGATGACCGGCCAGACCGCCAGTAGGGCAGCCGGCAGGGGCGGTGGTTCGGGCGCGGGCTGGTCACTCATCGCGTTTCAACATAGCCCGCCGCCGCAGCGCAGCGTCCCGATGCCCGGCGGCGCCGACAGCGGCGGTGTTCGCCGTTTCTTAGCCAAGTTTCCGAATTTCCGTTGTAGATTCGCGCTGTGCCTGACAGCGATGCGCGGTTAGCTGCCGATTTGTCGTTGGCGGTCATGCGGTTGGCCCGCCAGCTCCGGTTCCGCAACCCGTCGGCGCCGGTGTCGTTGTCGCAGTTGTCGGCATTGACGACGCTGGCCAACGAGGGCGCCATGACCCCCGGCGCGCTGGCGATCCGGGAACGGGTGCGCCCGCCGTCGATGACGCGGGTGATCGCGTCGCTGGCCGACGAGGGTTTGGTCGATCGCGCCCCGCACCCCGTCGATGGCCGGCAGGTGCTGGTTTCGGTGTCCGAGTCGGGCGCCGAGCTGGTCAAAGCCGCCCGCCGGGCCCGGCAGGAGTGGCTGGCCGAGCGGTTGGCGACCCTGAACGACGAGCAACGCGACACCCTGCGCAATGCGGCCGACCTGATCTCGGCCCTGGTCGACGAAAGCCCGTGACCGCATCTCCTCCCGACCTCGACGTTCAGGACGTCACCGATCCCGACGACCCACGCCTCGATGATTTCCGAGACCTGAACAGCGTCGACCGCCGGCCCGACCTGCCGACCGGCAAGGGACTGGTGATCGCCGAGGGTGTGCTGGTGGTGCAGCGCATGCTGGCGTCGCGGTTCAATCCGCGCGCGCTGTTGGGCACCGACCGCAGGCTGCAAGAGCTCAGGGACGACCTGGCCGGGGTGTCGGTGCCCTACTACCGGACCTCGGCCGACGTGATGGCGCAGGCCGTGGGATTTCACCTCAACCGAGGCGTGTTGGCCGCCGCGAGCCGGGTGCCGGAGCCCAGCGTCGTCGAAGTGGTCGAGGGTGCCCGCACCGTCGCCGTACTCGAGGGCGTGAACGACCACGAGAATCTGGGGTCGATCTTCCGCAACGCCGCCGGCCTGGGGGTGGACGCCGTGGTGTTCGGCAGCGGCTGCGCCGATCCGCTCTACCGGCGTGCCGTGCGGGTGTCGATGGGTCACGCGTTGCTGGTTCCCTATGCCCGGGCCGGCGACTGGCCCGCCGATCTCGTGCAGCTGAAGGACCGCGGGTTTCGGCTGCTGGCGATGACGCCCCAGGGTGATGCCCTGGATCTGCCGCAGGCGGTGGCCGCCGCACGGGACCAACCCATCGCGTTGCTGGTCGGCGCGGAGGGACCGGGCTTGACCAGGGCCGCGCTGCGGATCAGCGACATGCGGGTACGCATCCCGATGTCGCGTGGCACCGACTCGCTCAATGTCGCGACCGCGGCAGCGGTCGCGTTCTACGAGCGGGCCCGCTCGCTGATGACGGGTTAGGGTCGGGTGTGGTGAACGACGAGTCCGTCCCTTGGGCAACGGGTTTGGCCGTGGCCGGCTTCGTCGCCGCGGTCACCGGCGCGGCGATCGTGGTGTTGAGCCTCGGCCTGATCCGGGTTCACCCGCTGCTGGCGGTGGGCCTCAACGTCGTGGCGGTCGGGGGGCTGGCGCCGACGTTCTGGGGCTGGCGACGCAAATTGGTGCTGCGGTGGTTTGTGCTGGGCGCCGGGGTCGGTGTCGCCGGGGCATGGCTGGCCCTGCTCGCAATGACGCTGGTGGGTGGCTAGCGCTGACCGCTTGAGCGCACGCCGAGCAGCACGTCCTCCCACGCGGGGATGGCCGGCTTGCCGCGCCGGCTGGCCGGCTGCTCGGGCTGGGCCGGTGGCGGGGTGGGAGCGGCCGGTGCCGGGGGTTCGGCCGGGGGTGCCGGTTCGGCGACCGCGTCCGGAGTTTCGAAGGCCAGCCGTGCCACCGGCGCCAGTTGCCTGGGCTTGAAGTCAGGGTCGATCAGCTCGCTGGCGGCGTCGTCGATCGCGGTGACCGTGCCGCCGTGCGCGCCCGGGGTGAACCGGAAATGCGCGACGTTGTCCGAGCGTCCGGCCTGCCATCCCAGCTGCACCGTCCACCGGCTGTCCTCGTTGCGCCAGGCGTCCCAGCTGAGCTTGTCGCCGCTCAGGCCGCGTGCCACCAGCGCCGCGGTGACCGTTTCCAGCAGGGTCAGCACCGCCGGACCGTCCGCCAGGACGGGGTGCGCGGCGGTCGCGAGCTCGGCAGCCCGGAAGCGTTCGAGCAGTACCGGGTTGGCGAACCGCTGGATGCGGGCCACATCCGAGCCCGATGCGGCGGCCACCTGTTCGACCGAAGCGCCGGCCCGGATCTTGGCTTGGATCTCTTTCGGGCTGAGCATGTTCGTGACGACGATGTCCAGCGCCGGTTGCTCCGGCGGGATCGGCTCGCCGGCCAGCACGGCCCGCAACCGTTCGTCGTTCGGTAACCGGAACTTCTCGGCAGAACTGGCACCCTCGCAGAGGACGTATTTGCCGTCGGGGTCGAGCCCAACCACTTTGAGTTCCCGCATGGCTTCTCCTCGCAGGCTCCGAGCAATCAGCGCCGGACCCGTTACGTGCGCACTTTAATGCAGCAAACCCCCGCAACCCGTGCTGACACGCTGGATGGTTGCGGGCTGATAACGGGCCGGTTAAAGCCGCTCGACCACCCAGTCGATGCACTCGATGAGCGCGCTGATGTCATCGGGGTCGACGGCCGGGAACATCGCGATCCGCAACTGGTTGCGGCCCAGCTTGCGGTAGGGCTCGGTGTCGACGATGCCGTTTGCCCGCAGCGTCTTGGCGACGGCGCCGGCATCGACGTCGTCGACGAAGTCGATGGTGCCCACAACCTGCGAGCGCAGTGCCGGGTCGGCGACGAACGGGGTGGTGTAGGACCGCTCCTCGGCCCACGAATACAACCGCTGCGACGAATCCGCCGTCCGCTTGACCGCCCAATCCAGGCCACCGTTGCTGAGCAGCCAGTCGACCTGCTCGGCCATCAGCGCCAGCGTCGCGATCGCCGGCGTGTTGTAGGTCTGGTTCTTCACGCTGTTCTCGATCGCGATCGGCAGCGACAAGAAATCCGGAACCCAGCGCCCAGACGCCGCGATGGCCTCGACGCGAGCCAGCGCCGCCGGGCTCATGACGGCCAGCCACAGCCCGCCGTCACTGGCGAAGTTCTTCTGCGGGGCGAAGTAGTAGGCGTCGACGTCGGTGATGTCGACCGGCAAGCCGCCCGCGCCCGATGTGGCGTCGATGACGACCAACGCATCACCGGAGTTGGCGGGGCGCCGCACTGGCACGGCGACCCCAGTCGACGTCTCGTTGTGCGCCCAAGCGATCACGTCGACCGATGGGTCTGACTGCGGTTCGGGCGCGCTGCCCGGGTCCGCCTTGACGATGATCGGGTCGCCGACGAAGGGGTTCTTGGCGACGCCCGAAGCGAACTTCGAGCTGAATTCGCCGTAGGTCAGGTGCAGCGATCGCTTGTCGATCAAGCCGAAGGCGGCCGCGTCCCAGAAGGCGGTCGCGCCGCCGTTGCCCAGTACCACCTCGTAGCCGTCCGGCGCCGAAAACAGCTCAGCCAGCCCCGAGCGAACCCGTCCTACCAGGTTCTTTACCGGCGCTTGCCGATGTGAGGTGCCGAACAGTTCGGCGGCGCTGGTGGTCAGCGCCTGCAGCTGTTCGGGTCGGACCTTCGAGGGGCCGCAGCCGAAGCGGCCATCGCGAGGTTTCAGGTCGGCGGGGATCTGGAGCTGGTCAGCCATGGTGATCAGGGTAGTGAGCCAGGCTGCGCGCCAGCTGAACGGGCCGGTGCTGTGACGTGGGCCACACTCGTCGCATGGATGCTGCGCAGGCCACAGCCGCGGCCGGAGGTCTAGATAATTCCCAGTACCGCCGGTACCGTATTTCTCAACCGTCCGATGTACACCTCACTGGGGAGGCTCTGAATGGCCAGGACGCGCATGGTTCGCCGGTGGCGCCGCAACATGGAAGTGCGGGACGACACCGAATACGTGGAGATGCTCGCCACGCTGTCTGAGGGGTCGGTGCGGCGCAATTTCAACCCCTACACCGACATCGACTGGGATGCACCGGAGTTCGCGGTCACCGACGATGATCCCCGGTGGATCCTGCCGGCGACCGACCCGCTGGGCCGGCACCCGTGGTACCAGGCGCAACCGGACGAGAAAAAGATCAGGATCGGGATGTGGCGGCAGGCCAACGTCGCCAAGGTCGGGCTGCATTTCGAGTCCATTCTGATCCGCGGACTGATGAATTACACCTTCTGGGTGCCCAACGGGTCGCCGGAGTACCGGTACTGCCTGCACGAATCGGTCGAAGAGTGCAACCACACCATGATGTTCCAGGAGATGGTGAACCGGGTGGGGGCCGACGTGCCGGGGATGCCGCGGCGGCTGCGCTGGGTCTCGCCGCTGGTTCCGCTGGTGGCCGGGCCGTTGCCGGTGGCATTCTTCATCGGTGTGCTCGCCGGTGAGGAGCCGATTGACCACACTCAGAAACAGGTTCTGCGCGAAGGCAAGTCGCTGCACCCGATTATGGAGCGGGTCATGGCCATTCACGTTGCCGAGGAAGCGCGACACATCTCCTTTGCCCATGAGTTCCTTCGGAAGCGGTTGCCGCACTTGACCAAATGGCAGCGGTTCTGGGTTTCGCTGTACTTCCCACTGACGATGCGGAGCTTGTGCAACGCGATCCTGATCCCGCCCAAGGCTTTCTGGGACGAGTTCGACATCCCACGCTCAGTGAAGAAGGAGCTCTTCTTCCGGTCGCCGGAATCACGAAAGTGGCTGCGCGACATGTTTTCCGACGTCCGCATGCTGGCCTACGACACCGGGCTGATGGAGAACCGCTCGGCTCGGCTGATGTGGCGCCTCTGCAAGATCAACGGCAAGCCGTCGCGCTACCGCAGCGAGCCGCAGCGCCAGCACCTGGCTCCGGTTACCGCGGCGTAACGTCAATCGGCCCCTGGCGGGCCTTGAAGGGTTAGTTCACATGCCGCACGTGATAACTCAGTCGTGCTGCAATGACGGGTCCTGCGTCTTCGCATGTCCGGTCAATTGCATCCATCCGTCACCGGACGAACCGGGCTATGCCACATCGGAGATGCTGTACATCGACCCTGAGGCGTGCGTGGACTGCGGCGCGTGTGTGAGCGCCTGCCCCGTCGGCGCGATCGTTCCCGACAGCCGACTGGACATCCGGCAGCTGCCCTTCGTCGAGATCAATGCGTCATTCTACCCGGAGCGGCCGGCCGGTGTGAAGCTGCCGCCGACATCAAAACTCGCGCCGGTGATCCCGGCCGCGGAGCTGCGCCCGCACCGGCATCCGCTGACGGTGGCGATTGTCGGCTCGGGCCCGGCGGCGATGTATGCCGCCGACGAGCTGCTCATTCAGCACGGTGTGCGGGTCAATGTCTTCGAAAAGTTGCCCACGCCTTACGGTTTGGTGCGTTCGGGGGTGGCTCCGGACCACCAGCACACCAAGAAGGTCATCCGGCTGTTCGATCGGGTGACCGGCCACCGCCGGTTCCGGTTCTACCTCAACGTCGAGGTCGGCAAGCACGTGACGCACGCCGAACTGTTGGCTCATCATCATGCCGTGCTGTACGCGGTCGGCGCCCCCGACGACCGGCGGCTCGAAGTCGACGGCATGGGCATGCCGGGCACTGGTACGGCCACCGAGCTGGTCGCCTGGATCAACGGTCACCCCGACTACGCCGGGCTGGCGGTCGATCTGAGTCACGAGCGGGTCGTGGTCATCGGCAACGGAAACGTCGCTCTCGATGTTGCGCGCGTGCTGACCGCCGACCCGGATGCTCTGGCGCGCACCGACATTGCCGATCACGCCCTCAAAGCATTCCGCAAGTCGGCGGTAGGTGAGGTGGTGATCGCCGCCCGCCGTGGTCCGGCCCACGCGGCCTTCACCTTGCCCGAGTTGATCGGGCTGACGGGTGCCGCCGACGTGGTGCTGGATCCCGAAGATCACCAACGCGTGCGTCGGGACCTGGCGACGGTGTCGGACCCGTTGTGCAAGAAGAAGCTGGAGATCCTCAGCACGCTGGGCGACGGTTCGGCGCCGGTGACGCGGCCACGCATCCGGCTGGCCTTCGAATTGACTCCGCAGCGTGTGCTGGGTGGGCAGCGGGCCGGCGGGGTGGAGTTCTCGGTCACCGGCACCGACGAGCTGCACCGGATCGACGCCGGCCTGGTGCTGACCTCGATCGGCTACCGCGGCAAAGCTATTGGTGATCTACCGTTCGACGAGTCGGCAGCCGTCGTCCCCAACGACGGCGGTCGCGTCATCAACCCTGGCAGCGGCGAACCGGTCACCGGAACCTACGTCGCCGGCTGGATCAAACGCGGGCCGACCGGTTTCATCGGCACCAACAAGTCGTGCTCCTTCGAGACCGTTCAAGCGCTGGTGGCCGACTTCAACGCGGGCAAACTGACCGACCCGGCGGCCGAGCCTGCGGCGTTGGCCGAATTGATCGCCGCCCGCCAGCCCAATGTCGTGGATTCCGCGGGCTGGCGCGCCATCGATTCCGCCGAAGTTGCGCGCGGCGGTATCGACGGCCGCCCACGCAACAAGTTCACCGACACCACCGAGATGCTCGCCGTCGCGGCCACCGCCCCGCAGGCGCCGACCAAGGGACGACGCCTGCTGGCGCGGCTGCGTGAGCTGGTCTAGCCGGCCTGGGCGGACATCGCCTCTCGCAATTCCTCCATGCTGACCTCCCGCACCGGCTGACCCAACGACCAGTTGTGTCCGAATGGATCGGCAAGCACGCCGTAGCGGTCACCCCAGAACTGGTCCTCCAGGGGCATGACCACCGTGGCTCCCGCATCGATCGCCCGTTGGAACTTGGTCTCGACGTCGGTGACGGTGAGGTGGATGGTGACCGGTGTGCCCCCGAGCGCCTTCGGCGTCATCGACCGGCCGCCGCACGTCTCGGGGAAGTCGTCGTTGAGCATGACCGTGGAGCCGTTGATCTGCAGCGCAGCATGGATAAGCCGACCGTCCGGGCCGGGCACCCGGCCCAACTCGACTGCGTCGAACGCCTTGACGTAGAAGTCGATCGCAGCCGCGGCATTGTCGACCACGAGGTGCGGGGACAGTGCAGGTTCGACGTTGATGGCCATCATCTACTCCTCTGTTGTTGGTAGTGCCCGCCCAGGGCTCACGAGTACTGACTGGGGCCGGCCGCATTTCTCATCGCGGGCCGGCACTCGGTCGTACACCAGGACGGTAGACCCACCTACCGACAGGCGGCAGATCACTCACCTCAGCGGGCATTGTGCAACGAGATAGCTGCTGATACAGTCGTCGCAACTAGAGACGAGACAGCTGTCTCACCAGCCGTCTCGAGTCACTGACCGTGAAGGAGTTCGCGTGGGCGGGACGACGCTGACGATTCACCGCACGCTGGACGCGCGCCAGCGCGATGTGCGTGAGCGACTGCTGGAGGCGGCACGCCAGCTGATCCGCGAACACGGTCACGAGGTGGTGCGGATGGAGCAGGTCGCCGGGGCCGCCGGCGTATCCAGGGCCACCACCTATCGCTATTTCGCCTCGAAGGAACACGTGGTCTGCGAAGCGGCCCTGGCCTGGGGGCAGCAGGTTGCCCAGCGCATTCCGCAGGCGATCGCATCAGCGGAACCGACGGCGGCGATCGACGTGGCCATCGAGCAGGTGGTCCGGGAAGCAGCATCGGATCTGGCGATGGTCCGCGCCACCATGGCCTCGGTCCTTGCCCAGGGCCCAGTCGCCGAGCAGTTCCGCATGGGTGTGCGTCAGATGTTTCTGGACCTCGTCGGCGGTGCCGTCGACGACGCGCCGCCCTCGTTGTCCCTCGACCCGGCGCTGACGGTGCTGGGTCGGGTTTTCTTCGCCGATCTGGCGTTGCTCGGAGTCGGCGACATCACCGTCGAACAATGCATCACCGAGCTTCGGCTGGCTGCGTCGCGCCTGCTGCCGTCCCGGGACCACCAGGAGGAACAATGAATCAAACAGCGCTGCAACCGGTTTGGGACTGGCTGCGGGATACCCTCGGGGTGGGATTTTTCGAATTCCCATTATATTTCCTGCCCGTCGTCGTCGCGGTCGTCCTGGTGACCGGAGTCATCTACTCGATCTTCGACGTCGCTGTCTATCAACGGATCTCGGCAAGAGCGGCTACCAAACTCGGTCTGCGCATCATGTCGACATATGTCGGTGCCGCGGTCTTGTTCTTTTTGCTGCACCGTGTGCTTCGACCATGGGTGGCCGAGGTTCCCACCGCGGCACCCACCTTGGTCGCCTTCGTCGCTCAGCTGGTCTGCTTCATGGTTATCGGTGAGTTCCTGACCTACTGGTGGCACCGGCTGGAGCACGGCAGCCGCTGGGTTTTCCAGAAGGTGCACTTCATGCATCATCGCGTCCACTCGCCACTGACCATCTGGACCAACTTCGTCGTGCATCCCGTCGAGGGTTTGATGGTGATGCTGTGCCTCTACGTTCCGCCGTTGGTCGTCGGGGCACACCCGCTGGTGGTGGTCGCGTACGCGGTGTTGAACACGACGGCGATGGTGATCACGCACAGCGGGTACGACATGAAGCTCTACCCACGCTGGCTGCTGCCGGCCGCGTCCGGTCACGAACTGCACCACTCCGAGAAGCGGCCCACAAACCTATCGGTGGTAATGACCTACGGCGACAGACTGTTTGGCACCTATAAGCGGCCGATGGCGGTGGTTACGCAGAAGTGACCACGTGGTCCCAGCCCGAAACGGACTCCGGGCTGCGCGGACCTGGGCCGACGTAGATCGCCGATGGGCGCACCAGCTTGCCGAGGCGCTTCTGTTCCAGGATGTGTGCACACCATCCGGCGGTGCGTCCACAGGTGAACATGGCCGGCATCATGCTGGCCGGCACTCCGGCGAAGTCCAGGATGACCGCGGCCCAGAACTCGACGTTGGTCTCGATCGCGCGGTCCGGACGCCGCTCCCGCAACTCGGCCAGGGCGGCCTGCTCGACGGCGGCAGCGACCTCGTAGCGCGGCGCGCCCAGCCGCTTGGCGGTCGCCCGCAGGACCCGGGCGCGCGGGTCTTCGGCGCGATAGACCCGGTGCCCGAAGCCCATCAGCTTTTCTTTGCGGTCCAAGATGCCCTTGACCAGGCCGCGGGCATCGTCGGTGCGCTCGACTTCTTCGATCATCGGCAGCACACGTGCCGGAGCCCCGCCGTGCAGCGGGCCGCTCATCGCCCCGATCGCCCCGGACAGGGCCGCGGCCACGTCGGCTCCGGTCGAGGCGATCACCCGCGCGGTGAAGGTCGAGGCGTTCATCCCGTGCTCGGCCGCCGACACCCAGTAGGCGTCGATCGCCTCGATGTGCTTGGGGTCCGGCTCACCCTTCCAGCGCGTCATGAAACGTGCTGTCACGGTGGGGCACTCATCGATCATGCGCTGCGGGACGGCGGGCTGGTAGATGCCGCGTCCGGACTGCGCGACATAGGACAGCGCCATCACCGAAGCCCGGGCGAGTTGGTCGCGGGCAGTGGGTTCGTTGGTGTCCAACAACGGCTTGTAGCCCCAGATGGGTGCCAGCATGGCCAGGCCGGCTTGCACATCGACTCGCACATCGCCGGTGTGGATCGGCAGCGGGAACGGCTCGGCGGGCGGCAAACCGCGACCGAAATCACCGTCAACCAAAAGCGCCCACACATCGCCGAACGTGACGCCGCGACCTACCAGGTCCTCGATGTCGACGCCCCGATAGCGCAGCGCACCGCCGTCCTTGTCGGGCTCGGCAATCTTGGTGGTGAACGCCACCACGCCTTCCAGGCCTGGGACAAAATCCTCCGGGACCACAGTCATGGGCAGATTGTTGCACCCGGCCCTGGGCCGTCTGCTACCGGCCGGTAACCGACCGCCGAGTAACCTAGGGACGGTGACGGGACCTGACGCGCGGCACCTGGCCGGGATGCGGGTCGAGTACGGATCCGCCGAGAAAGACGGTAGCCCCGACCTCGACGCGGACTGGCTCGCCGATGGCTGGCTTGCGCTGTTCCGGGCCTGGATGGCCGACGCCGAGCGGGCGGGCATCGCCGAACCCAACGCCATGGTGCTGGCCACCGTCGCAGAAGGCAGACCCGTCAGCCGCTCGGTGTTGTGCAAGAACGCGGACGAAACCGGCATCACGTTCTTCACCAACTACGACTCGGCCAAGGGGCTCGAGTTGGCGGCGACGCCGTACGCGGCGGTCACCTTTCCGTGGTACCTGCTCGGCCGCCAGATACATATCCGGGGACCGGTTAGCCGGGTCGATCGTCAGGTCACCAAGGATTACTGGTCCAAGCGCCCGCGGGGCTCGCAGCTGGGTGCCTGGGCGTCACACCAGTCCCGGCCGATCGCCTCACGCGCGGCGCTACTCGAGCAACTGGCCGAGGTGACCGCTCGCTTCGCCGACTCCGAGCAGGTGCCGGTGCCGCCGAACTGGGGCGGCTATCTGATCGCCCCCGAGGTCGTGGAATTCTGGCAGGGCCGGGAAGACCGGGTGCACAACCGGATTCGGGTGATCGGCGGCCAGGTAGAGCGCCTGCAGCCCTGACCCTCGGGTCGCCCCGCCAGCCACTACGCTCGTCCGGGATGTCTCTCTTCGCGGATACCACTCCGCTGCGCACACCCGATTTTCGCAGGCTCTGGGTCGCCGGCATCCCGACCGTCATCGGTGCCAATCTGACGATCTTCGCGGTTCCCGTGCAGATCTACGCGCTGACCCAGAACTCGGGCTATGTCGGTCTGGCGGGGTTGTTCTCGCTGGTTCCGCTGGTGGTGTTCGGCCTGCTGGGCGGCGCCTGGGCGGACGCGATGGATCGGCGGTCGCTGTTGATCGTCGCCTCCTGCGGGCTGGCGCTGGCGTCCTTGCTGTTGTGGTTGCAGGCCGTGCTGGCGGTGAACGACGTGTGGGTGGTGCTGTGCCTGCTGGCGGTTCAGCAGGCGTTCTTCGCCGTCAACTCACCTGCGCGCTCCGCGGCGATCCCGCGCATGGTGCCCGGCGAGCAACTGCCGGCCGCTAACGCGCTGAACATGACCGTGGGCCAGTTCGGTGCGATCGCCGGCCCGCTGCTGGCCGGTGTGCTGCTGAACTGGGTGGACCTGTCCACGCTGTACCTGCTCGACGCGCTGACATGCCTGTTGCCGATCTGGGCGACCGTACGGCTGACCCCGATGCCTGCGGTGGAGTCGGACGAGGGCAGACGATGGGGGATCGGTGCGGTGCTGGAGGGCTTCCGCTACCTGGCCGGCAACACGGTGGTGTTGATGTCGTTCGTCGTCGATCTGATCGCGATGATTCTGGGCATGCCGCGGGCGTTGTTCCCCCAGATGGCGCACCAGAGCTTCGGTGGTCCGATCGAAGGTGGCTCAGCGATGGCGCTGTTGTCGGCGGCCATCGCCGTCGGCGCGGTGGCCGGCGGGGTGTTCTCCGGGTGGCTCCCGAGGATCCGGCGGCAGGGCCTGACCATCGTCGTCGCGATCTTGGCCTGGGGTCTGGCGATGGTGGGTTTTGGACTGGTCAGCGGGATGGCGCACGGTCGGGCCGGGCCAATGCTGTGGATTGCATTGGCGTTTCTGGCATTTGGTGGCGCGGCGGACATGGTGTCCGCGGCGTTCCGGTCCACCATCTTGCAGACGGCAGCCTCCGACGACGTCATCGGACGGTTGCAAGGCGTATTCGCCGTGGTGGTGGGCGGCGGTCCCCGGCTGGCCGACACGCTGCATGGTGCCGCCGCTGCCGTCGTCGGTACCTCGGCGGCCGCGGCCGGCGGTGGAGTGCTGGTCGTGATCGGGGTGGTGGTGGCGGCGCTTATTGCGCCGGCCTTCATCCGGTATCGGGGACCTAGCTCGCCTGCCGAGCCGTGAGCTCGTCGAAGCGGGTGAGCGCTGCATCGAGGTCTGCCTCGTCGAAGATCTCGCAGCGATCGATCCGCCCCGCTTCGATCGTGAGGAGGTTGATGACGTGCCATTCGGCGTCGACGCCGTCTGGCGAGCTCCCCAGCGCGCTATAGGTAACGATCGCCCCGAGGTCGCAGAGGTGATGCACCGCCTCTATGCGCATGACGAGGTCTGGCGTGACGTCCCAGATGCCGCGGACGGCTGCCGGCAGATCAGCGGCTTCAATGATCGCGAATTTGCGGTGGTCGACCATTGTCCAGTCCGCCGCGGGACTTTCGCGCCGGTTGAAGTCGGTGCACTCCCGTGCAATTAACGACCACGTGTGCGCGTGGGTGGCCGCTTCGCCTGCCAGGTACCGCGCGTCGAGTTCCGCGAACGCGGCGTCCATGTCGTCGGGATCGAATATTGCGAGCGCGGTGATTCGGTCGTCGTCGTTGCTTTCGACTATGTGCAGAAGATCGGTGCGGAAGGCCGCGGGTGCCTGATCGCGGCCCGACATGCGGGAACGGCTAAGCGCGAGGTGGTTTCCGCGGGTTGCGATAAGCGTTGTCGCCATATTCGTAACGCCGACATCGGCAGAGGCCCGTCCATTGCCGGGGTCGGTGTAACCAGACATTAAGTGCCGCATGACAACATCTCGACCACGGTCGCCTTCGGCGCCCACGACATGACGGCGATCGTCGGTGCGGATGTCTTCGGCGAGTAGGTCTGTCATGGCAACCCAATCACGGGTCATGAAGCAGGTGCGGAACCGCTCGGCCAACCCGCTGGCGGCATTGTCCAGCCGCACTGTTCGAGAGTGCAATTCGTCGAATCTCGTGAGAGCGGCGTCTAGGTCTGCCTCGTCGAACAACTCGAAACGATTGACCATTTCACCGTCGACCATTGAAACGACAACTCCTCGCCACTCGCCCTCGAAGCCGTCGTGCGAAGTTCCCTGGGCTGTATAGGAGACCACTGCGCCGAGATTGCTCAGCCGATGCACGGTCTCGATGTAGGGCCGAACGTGTTGATCGAGATCCCACCCGGCACGCATGTACGCGACCATCTCCCCGGCCGCGAACGCTGTCACCCGGCGATGGTCAACCGCCACAAGATCGTCTGCCAGAGAGGGGAGTTCGTCGAGCCCGATAGATGCATAACTTCCCACGATGACCCGCCAGGTGTCGGCATAAGGTGCCGCCTCGCCGGCCAGGTACCGGCTTTCGAGTTCCGCCAAAGCCGTGCCGAAGTCGTCGGCATTGAACGCTACCTGCGCCGCAACACGCCCGTCGGCGTCGACCTCGGCGACGATCAGCATCTCAACGCTGAATTCTCCCTGCCGCGGATCGCGGTTGGGAGAAGAGATCCGGGTAAGGACGAGGCGTTCGCCACGAGTGGCAATCACGTCCGTGGTCGTCGGCGCCCCCTCCGCCAATGCCTTCAGGTTCGCGATCACGGCATCGCGGCCCGCCCACAGGCCGGAATTCATGAGGTCATGACGATCGTCGATGAAGCTGTCATCGGTCAGCATCTCACCGATCGCGGTCCAATCGCGATGCCGGAAATGTGTCAAGAAACGGTCAATTGCCATGCTTGCCGCGTTTGTCAGGCTCCGCACCCCATGGTCGACCTGATCGAACGTGGCCAGCGCGACGTCGAGGTCTGCCTCATCGAAGATCTCGAGGTGTTTGACGCGGTCGCCATCGATGATCTGCAGGTCGACACTGCGCCACTCGGCACCAAAGCCCTGAGATGAAATGCCGTGAGCCGCATGGGTACACACCGCACCCTGGTCCGTAAGGCGGTGTACGGCTTCGATGTATAGTCGGCTGTACGTCAGGTGGGCCAGTCCGGAACTCAGGTACGGGATCAGGTCGCCGGGTGCAAACGCCGCCGCCCCCCGGCGGTGGTCGACGCTGACGCAGTCTGTCATGGTCGGAGGTGTCTCGCCCCGGTTGAGCGCGGCTGGGCCGGCGATGATCACCGCCCACGTGCGTGCGTGGCTGGCGGCTTCGCCCGACAGATACCGGCGATCGAGTTCGGCGACTGCGGCATCGAAATCCTCGAGGTCGAACACCACACGCGCGGTCACTCGTTCGGCGGAATCGACTTCGACGACGTCCAGCACATCTATGCCGAAAGCATCTGCATCCTCGTCGCGGAACGAGGATTGGACGCGATTCATGGCGAGCCTGCCTCCGCGGACTGCCAAGGTGTCGGTAACCATGCTCTTAACGCCAGCCCTGGCCACAACCGAGATTTCTGTCATCACGGCTTCGCGGCCCTGTCGAAATCCCGAGCCCACCACCTTCCGACGGTCATCCTGGATGACGTCGTCGGCCAGCGTCTCGGCGACGGCTGCCCAGTTGTCGGCGACGAAATAAGACGCGACGCGTCGGCTTACTCCGCTCGCTGCGTTCTTCAGTTTCGACGGCGAAGGCTCCCCCAAACGGCTGTGTGCGGCATCGAGTTCGGCGTATGCGGCGTCGATGTCTGCGAGGTCGAATGACACCTCCAGGGTCAGTCGGCCCGCTTCATCTATTCCGTAGACCAGCAGGAACTCGTCAACCGGCGCCCCAGGGCTCACGTCGACAGTCCGCACGGTCAGTCGCGCGAGAGCCAGGTGCTCACCCCGCACGGCCAGCACTTTCTGGTCGAACCGGACATTGCCGTGCTCGAACATGCGCTTTTGCGCATCGGTCCAATCGGAAGCGGCAAGGTCACTTTGCGTGAACCTCAATATCTTTCGTCGGCTCTCGACGACGACGTGGGGTGTGAAGAGTCGGTCGAACTCGTCCCAGTCCGCCCGCTCGACTGCGAGCGCCAGGCGTTTCGCCACCTGCACGCATGCGTTGTCCACGACCTCGCTAGGCGGTTCGGGCACCATCGTTGACGGCGTGACAGCACGTTCGCCGACGAACGTGCGCGCCAACTCCGCCAGTACCGCGGCCCCTTTCTGTTCGTACAGGCTCTCCGCGTGCGCGGCGGCCGCGCGCGCTCCCAAGGCATCGCCGGCGGCGTTCAAAACCGTTGCCAGTCCCAGGCATGCGTCGGCGTGGTCGACCAGCAGGTCGGTGCGCTCGGCGAGGCGGATCGCATCCTCGGCGACCTGACGGGCCTCGTCATGTTCGTGACAGCGTGACAACAAGTGTCCACGCAGCGTGCGCCATGCAATCGAGGGCTTCAATGCGTGGCCCGCGAGACGTTCACTCTCGACGCATAATTCGTCCGCCTCGGCGTCTCGATCGAGCATCAGACAGGTCCGTCCGAGCAGCGCCGCCGTCTCAGCGGTGTCCGCGTCGAGGTGCATTCGCCGAAAGCCGTTGTAGGCCTGACGAAGGTGCGGCTCGGCGCCGGCGGCATTGTCGGCGACGAGCTCGACGATGCCGGCGAACTGCTCGACCTCGAGCAGCGCGTGACGCAGGCCGAGCTCGGTGACCGTGCGCCTGGCCGAATCGATCATCCGCCGGGCCGCGGGCGCGCGACCGCGGAAGGCCTCCAGCACGGCCTGACATCGCGTCGAGGTGGCCTCGACCGAGGGCGAGTCGGTCGTGATTCGCAGCAGCCGTACGACATCGAGGCACCGTCCACCAGCACGCGGCACCGGGTTGGGTCCCCAGAGCGCCGCCAGCGGCGCATTAGCAAGAACCGCGTTCACCCGGCGGTGGTCACGTGCACGCCGCGCCGCTGTCAGCGCCTCATCCAGTGCCGCCTCACAGTCACCGATACGGCCGAGGCGCGCCAGGCATCCGGCGCGGACGGTGTGCGCCTTGGCTTCGCCGGCGGCATCATCCAAACCGGCGAGTTCTTCGGCGGCCGTACTCAGCGCTACCTCGATTTCGTCGAGTCGATCGGGGTGAATCAGCATCGACAGCTCGCCATCGAAACAAGTCGCCCATGCTCGCAATCTGGCCGAATTGACTGTCGCCTGGTGCAATTGGGCGACAGCTCCGGTGGCCGACGTCACGTCGCCCGCGGCGAGCAGCGCCTCACAGCGGGCGACAAGCAATGCCGTGGCTTGACCCGCTCGGTCGGACAACTCGTCGTCGAGATCTCCCAACGCGTGCAGAGCACGGTCGTACAGGTCGGCCGCGCCCTCATAGGCCAGGCGGGCCATCGCCTGGTCTGCGGCGCGACGGCAGTACTCGACGGCCTTGGCCGCGTTGCCGGCCCAGGCGCATTCGAAGTAGTGGTGTGCGAGTTCCGCCAGTAGCTCCTCCTGGGCGCCGCGCAGGGCCTCCAGCGTCGTGGCGATCCGCTGGTGCAACCGCATCCGGCGTACCGACGCGAGCTCGGCCAGCAACGACTGGCGGACGATAGCGTGGTTGAATCGGTAACGGCCACCATGCTCTTCAAGCACCAGTCCCGCTTGGCGCGCCTCGTCGAACGCGTCGATGAGGTCGCTGCCGATCACCTCTTCGACCAATTGCAGCTCGAACCGACTGCCGACGACCGCAGCCGCCGACAGGGCTGTGTTGGCCTCCGGAGAAAGCCGAGAAAGCCGGCGGCTCACCGCCTCTCGCACACCCTGCGGTAGGGTGCTCTGATCCCACACACCGCCGCTTTCATCGACGTGGCGCAAGGCCTCGATCAAAAAGAACGGGTTTCCGCCCGTAACCGAAGCCAACGCGTGCGCAAGTTCTTCGTCGTCGTAGCCGGCCTCGGCGACGTACGCGGTCACATCGTCTGCGTCGAGTCCGTTGAGGTGCACGCGGTCGGCCGTACCGTCACGGTGCAAATCAGCCAGCATCGCCGCCAGGGGGTGGGAGCGGTCCAGATCAGTGCTGCGGTAGGTGCCGACGACCTGCACCCGGGCGCGGTCGCCGAAGCGCAGCAGGTGCCGCAAGAGGAGCAGCGTCGGTTTGGCCGCCCAATGCAGATCATCGAGAACCAGCACGACTTGCGAAGCGGCGGAAGCTATTTCGAGCAGCGCGACGACCGCGTCGAACAACGCGTAGCGTTCGGTGTCCGGATCCGCGCGGGCAGGTGAAGCCAAATCCGGTACGACGTCCGGCAACCCGGGGACCAGGGGCAGGAGTGCTTCCGCGCCGCGCAACCCTCGCAGCCGGTCCGCGCCGACGCACGGCACCAGGGAACGCAGGGATTCCGCGAAGGGTTGATAGGGCGCCCCGAGGTCCTCGTCGCACCGGCCGTAGAGGACGATCGCGCCCTGTTCATAGGCCCGTTGGGACCATTCACCGGCCAGGCGTGTCTTGCCGACGCCCGGTTCCCCGGCGATGAGGACCGCATGCGTGCCGGCGGTCTGCCCGGCGGAGAGTAGGTGTTCCAGTTCCGGGCCCCGGCCGACGAATGGCCCGGGTCCGATCAATACCGACGGCAGAGCGGGCCGGTCTATCGGCGCCTCGGAAGTGGTTTCCTCGCAGCGATCAAGGTCCAGCCGAAGTTCGAAGACGTGCTCCGGTCGCGCCAGATTGCGTAGTTGACGCATGCCGAGGTCGGTTAGTGCGACGTCCTCTGGCAGTGAGTCGACGACGAGTTCCGCGCTGGCTCCCGAGCACAGAATCTGCCCGCCTTCCGCCAGCGACCGCAATCGGGCGGCGCGGTTGACCGCTCGCCCGAAGTAGTCGCCGTCGCGGAGTTCGACTTCTCCGGTGTGCAACGCGACCCGGATCCGCAGGGGTTCGGCCAGCGCCCACGGCTCGTGGGCGATAGCTTCCTGCAGTTCGATTGCGGCGGCCGCCGCCGCTGACGGGCGGTCGAACACGGAGAACGTCGCATCGCCCTCGCCGCGGGTCTTGATCAAACGTCCGCCGCGTGCGGTGACGACTTGTTCGACCAGTTCATCGTGTCGCGCCAGTGCTAGTGCCATCGCGTCGGGCTCTGCCTCCCAGGCAGCGGTTGACCCTTCGATGTCGGTCAGCAGGAACGTCACCGTTCGCGTCACGGCTGAAGAATGTTGCGCCGCAGGGATTTCCAAGGCGGGATCCTGAGCAACGATCGCTGCCTCGAGGCGCCGGAGGTTGTGCCCGGGGTCGACTCCCAACTCATCGGCCAGCAGCGCGCGCGCTCTCTGGAAGGCGCCTAGTGCCTCGCCCTGCCGCCCGGCACGGTACAGCGCGAGCATCAGCTGCGCCCAACGCCTTTCGCGCAGCGGTGCTTCCGCCACCGCGGCCTCGAGCTCACCGACGATCTCTGCGGCACGACCGGTCGCGAGCAGCGCATCGGCGCGGTCCTCCACCAGTGCGGCGTGGGCCTCGATCCATCGCGTCTTCTCGGCCGTTCCTCGTGGGCTGTCGGGCAGTTCCGGAATTGCGCGCCACAGCGCCACGGCTTCATCAAAGTGGGTAACCGCTTGGCGGATGTCACCGGCGGCGACGGCCTCGCGTCCCTTCCGCGCGGCCGCCCGGTGCCGTACGGCGTCGATCTCGCTGCCCAAAAGGACCCATCCCGCCCCCTCGGTTAACACGAAGCCGTCGCCCAAGATGCGGCGCAACAGGGAGATGTGCGTCTGCAGGGCCTTCGCGGCGGTGCGCGGGGGATTTTCTCCCCAAAGCATCTCGGCGAGCGCTTCAGCCGAAACCACCGAGCCGCCGTGCAGGCCGAGCATGGTGAGGAGGGCCCGCGGCTTGGCACCCGGTATCGAAACGGACGCGCCGCGTTGCCGAACTTGGAGAGGTCCCAAAACCCCCAGTTCCACGTCTTGAAGCGTAACCACGTCCGCAATCGTCGGGGAAAAGATTCAACGCACGGTCAAGGTCGAGTAAAAGTGCCATACTCCCGGGCATAGCGAAATCGGATCGGATTACGTAGGCACTTACTGCAGTCTCATCCTGGGATTCGGGCCACGCTCAAGGTGCCGGCGAGTACTTGCCGGTCTCGCCTGGACAGTGGGGAGGGACGAATGTGTCTCACGTGATAGTTGCGCCCGATGTGGTGGCGGCCGCGGTAGCGGATCTGGAAACCCTGGCCGATACGGTCGACGCGGCCCATCTCGCAACGGCGCCTATGACGCTTACAGTCGCACCGGCGGCCGCCGACGAGGTGTCGGTGAATATCGCGCACCTGTTCTCCGGCCACGCCGAGGACTATTTCGCGACGGCTCAGCGGGCCGCGACGTATCAGGAGCAATTCGCTCAGACTCTGAGTGCAAGCGCGATGACATATGCCAGCGCCGAAAGTGTCAACGGTGCGTTGCTGCAGGGCTTCGAGGCGCTTTTTCACCAGGGACAAAACGCCATTCTCAACGCGTTGGCCGCGTACCTGGTCTGGTCAGAATCCTGGATAAACTTCGTACCCGGCCCCTTGCGAACCTACGTGTATGCCCCCATACTTCTGGCTTTGCTTGCTGCCTTTGGGCATGCGCTATTCTCAGCGATCGTTTTGGAGGCCATCGGGATGATTCCTGGGTAGCGGCCTTTGATCGTTTCGCCGATGTGCCCAGCACGTGAGGTGATCGCCAGTACGCTGCGGACGTGCGCTTGTCGTGGCCACTGGTGAGCCGCTCGAAGGAAATCAACATCATCGAGGCCGCGCTCGCGGCTTCGGACGTTGCCGGAGTCGTTATCTTCGGTGTAGCCGGCGTGGGTAAGAGTCGGATCGCCCGGGACGCTTTAGCGGCGGCCGTCGCCCGAGGCTGCGAAGGCCGATGGGTGGTCGGCACATCGACTGCACGGGCGATACCGCTGGGGGCTTTCACCGCGTGGGCGCCACCGGGGGTGAGCGGCACGCTGCCGCTGCTGCGCGGAGTGATCGACGCGGTGACGGCCGCCCCTCCCGGCGTCACCGTGGTGCTGGCCGTTGACGACGTGCAGCTGCTCGACGACTTGTCCATCTTCGTTTTGCATCAGATCGTGCACCGAGGCGCGGCGAAGGTGATACTCACCGCCCGCGATGGTGAGCCCATCTCGGCTGCAGCGCAGGAGATATGGTCCGGTGGTCAATTCGACCGGTTAGACCTGCAACCGCTGACTCTTGGCCAATCCGGGGACCTCCTTTCGGCCGCCTTGGCCGGCCCAGTGGAACCCAGTGTGAACCAACGGCTTTGGGAACTCACTCGGGGCAACACGTTGTACCTGCGGAACATTGTCGAACAGGCGGTCGCCGACGGCCGACTCGCACAACGACAGGGATATTGGCGGTGGATCGGTGATCCCGAAATGCCTCCGGGCCTGGTCGAGCTGATCGAGTGTCGGATCGGAGCCCTGCCGCCGGGGTTGAGCGATGTCGTCGACGCGGTGGCAGTGGCGGAACCGGTCGAATTGGGTTGTCTGAGACGTCTGGCCGAGCCGGCGGCCATCGAGGAGGCCGACACGCGTGCCTTGATCACGCTCGAGCCATCAGACGGGGGTGTCCAAGTGCGCCTGGCGCATCCGCTGTACGGCGAGGTGCGGCGCCGGCGCGCTGCACCCACCCGCCTGCGCCGGTTGCGTGGTCTCGTCGCTGCCGAGCTGGCGGCCGGCCCCGATCATGACGACATCCACCTCGTGGTGCGACGCGCGACGCTGATGCTTGACTCCGATTTGAACGCGGACGCGGAACTTATGGTGAGGGCGGCACACGGCGCCGTGTGGCTGGCAAACCTCCCCCTTGCGGATCGTCTTGCCGAAGCGGCGGTTCGGGCGGGAGCGGGAGTCGAGGCGAGTTTGATACGCGCACATGCACTGTCGTGGTCGGGGCGGGGGGAGGAGGCCGACTCAGTATTGGCTGCGCTGGATCAAGGATTGTTGACGGAGACCGAGCGTGCCCAGCTTGCGTTCCTTCGGGCCAGCAACCTGCTGTGGGCACTCGGTGATCCCGCAGGCGCCAAGGTGATCATCGACGAGGCGTCGCACATCACCGCGCCGCAGGGCCGTCGCTACATCGACGCGTTTCTCACCGTTTACTGGTTCGCCACCGATCAGCCGGAGCGCGCGGAACAAGCGTCGAAAAGCCTCGTCCTGGAAGAACTTCCAGCCGTCGTCGGCGCCGAGATCGCCTGGGTGCTTGCCACCATCGCCGCCGATGCCGGACGCACCGCAGACGCCGTCGCGGTGGCGGAGTGGGGGTATCGCGCGGTCGCGCGCTCACTTGATCCGCCGCACATGGGTTTCAACATCGCCGATTCACACGTCAGCGCGCTCATGCTGTCCGGGCGCATTGCCGAGGCCTTCGATGTCGCCGCGCAGGTGCGTCGCCAGGCGGGCGACCTGCCAGGGGCGGCTCAGTTGCTCGGCGCCGCGGTCGCAGGTCGCGCTGCCCTGGCCGGCGGGCAGCTGAACGCCGCGAGCGAATGGCTCCAACAGACAGCAGTGGGACTTTCCGCTACGCATGCCCTGGGTTGGGGGTACCGCTATCAGATCGCGCTTGCGATCGCGCTCGGAATGCGTGGCTCCCTGGCCGAGGCAACCGACATCCTAGATGTCATCGATGAGCAGCAACGCCCGTTCCGCTCGCTGGCCTATGAACGGACTCTGGCCCGGGCGTGGGTGTGCGCTGGACAGGGTGCCGTCAGCCAGGCCATCACCATCTTGTCCGACGGTGCGGAAGATGCCCGGGCGAAGGGGCAATTCGCTGCCGAAGTGCTGTGCTTGCAGACCGCTGCGCAGTTCGGCGACCGGTCCGGGACGGCCAGGTTACGCGAGGTCGAATGCGTCGTGGAAGGACCGCGCGCGGGTCTTGCGGCACGCTTCTCAGCTGCTTTGGCCGACGGTGATGGCGCTCAATTGAGTGACATCTCAAAGGCATTCGAGTCGATGGGCGATATCGTCGCAGCCCTTGATGCCGCCGCCCATGCCGCCAATGTGTATCGCAGCCAAGGTTTACGGGGGTCCGCCCTGGGATGCGCGACGCGGGCCGGTGTGCTGGCCGAGCAGTGCGGAGGGATCACGACTCCGGCGCTGCGCCAGGTCAGTGAGCCCGTGCCGTTCACGGATCGCGAACGCGAGATTGTCATGCTGATCGGGGAGGGGCTGTCCAACCGCGCCGTCGCCGAGCGGCTGACCCTTTCTGTCCGCACCGTGGAAAGCCACATTTATCGGGCGATGGCAAAGACCGGAACAACGACGCGCGAGGAGCTCGCGGCGCTGCTACCGCGCCGTGGCGCCTCGCACGGTGGTGTCGGGGTCCCTCATTGAGTTCGGTGCGGCCGCACCGCATCAACGATTGCTCCCTCGGAGTGACGGCTAAAGGCGCCCGATGTTGAACAGACCGGCCACACCAGAGGCCAAGTTGAGGAACCCGGAGGCGAACGCACTGTAATAGCCGATTGGTTTGCCGAGGACCGCCGCGGTGACGGTGGTGTTGAAGAACCCAGACACGCCACCGTTGATGCCTGAGCCGCCGACGGCAAGGTTGGAGATTCCCGAGATGGCGCCGTTGTTCACCCCGCCACCTTTGGCCGTATTGAACAGGCCGGACATTTGCTCCCCGGTGTTCCCGATGCCCGAGACCTGGTTACCCGAGTTGTTGAATCCCGAGTTAGCCAGTCCGGTATTTGTCGACGATCCGATCGCGGTGTTTACGCTGCCCGAGTTCAACCACCCAGTATTTGTGTCGCCCGAGTTCCCGTCTCCGGTGTTGTAGTAGCCGGCATTCCAGGAACCGGAGTTGGCGGAGCCGGCGTTACCCGTGCCGGTGTTGTAACTGCCGGCGTTGGCAAAGCCGGTGTTAACGGAACCGGAATTCCCGGCGCCGGTGTTGAGCACCCCCGCGTTGCCAATGCCGAAGTTGTCTATACCGGAGTTCCCGATGCCAAAGTTGTTGTGCACTCCGGGAAGTTGCGGGTCCGGCATGCCGCTGTTGAAGATGCCGACGTTCCCGGTGCCTGAGTTGAAGAGGCCGATGTTGTTGGTCCCGGAGTTCCCGAAACCGATGTTGCCGTTCCCCGAGTTCAGCAAGCCAAGAAGATTCACGCCCACTTTGTTATCGCCGGTGAGCCCGATCCCGATGTTGTTGTTGCCCGTGTTCCCGAAGCCGAAATTTCCATTGCCGGTATTGCCCGCTCCGGTGTTGAAATTGCCGAAATTTCCACCGCCGTGGTTGCCGACGCCGGTGTTGCCGAGCCCGACGTTATCGTTGCCGGTGTTGCCTATGCCGATGTTGCGATAGCCCGGCTCAAAGATGCCGTTGCCGATGTTGCCGAAGCCGATGTTGTTGCTACCGAAGTTGCCAGAACCTATGTTGCCGCCGCCGTAATTTCCACTGCCAACGTTGCCGTCGCCGGCGTTGCCACCCCCAAAATTCTGACTGCCGATGTTCCCGTTGCCCACATTGCCGTTGCCGGTGTTGCCGCCGCCGAGATTCATCGTGCCCTTGTTCCCGATGCCGAGATTCATCAGCGTCTCCTGCAGGCTGGCGGCGGGCAAAGACCGTGCGGCGGCAGCCTCGACGCCGATGTAGGAATCCACGCCCGCAACCAACGCCCGCACGAACTGTTGATGGAAACCCGCCGCCTGGGCGCTCAGCACCTGATAGGACCTGCCGTGCGCGGAAAACAACCCGGCGATGATCGCCGACACCTCGTCGGCCCCCGCGGCCAGCACTACCGTGGTCGCAGCGGTGACTGCGCTATTAGCTGCCTCGATCGCCGCTTCAAGGGTTGCCAGATTCGATGCGGCCGCGCTGATTAATTCCGGCGCCGCTATCAAGTAGGACATAGGTACCCCCGCTATCGAGGTGACTGGACATCGCCTAATCAGCCTCGCGGGTGGCGGCGTCACCTGTTTAAGTAGCGAGCTACTTAATCGAGTGCCGGCCGGCGCCGTAAGCGAACAGGGCTCCGTCGCCGTTCAGTCAGCTCGACCGTCACTGCGGGCCATCGCATGAAGCGCCAGAAACGCCGCGGTTCTATCTGAGCGTCGGCCGTTGGCGAACGAAGCCCACCTGCGCAACGAATCGGGCTCAAGGTTGCGTCCACCAAAGTGGTGTATCAGTCGGGCCGTGAGTTGAGGACCGGCGTGTCGCAGCCGGCTAGATAAGGGTCATCGCGTGATTCTTCGAGAGACCGTCCAAAGTCACTCGAG
>NZ_LZKQ01000235.1 GCF_001668675.1 Mycobacterium asiaticum
GATCCCGCGACCCCCGACATCTCCACACGGAGTATCGGCGGCTGCGCCAGAGGTCTATAACAGACCGCGCTAAAGCCCCCATTTCGTGCCGAAATGAGGGGCTTTAGCGTCTGCTCGCGCAAACACGCTCGGACTCGGGCAGGTCCAGATAGCGCTCCAGGTTGCGGTGCATGTTGATCACGCGGCGCTCTTCGTTGGACAGCACCAAATGGGTGAGCCCGGGCTGATGCAAGCCGCGCTGCACACCCGGCAGCACCCGGATGTCCTGGGTGAGCACGATTCCGGGTTCGGCGTCCGCGGCCGACATCCGGACATCGGTCGGCTTGTTCCGTCCCGCACCCGGCGGCATCCGCGACATCAGGAACATCACCAGCTCACCGTGATCGGGATCCGGTCCGGGCCGCGAGCACATGATCGTCAGGTGGTCGGCGTTGGCCAGGAACGTCAGGTTGGGAAAGACGTTGTACTGGTGCAACCGCGTGATCCGATCGGTGTCGGCCCAGTCCAGGTTGACACCGCGACTGGCGGCAAACGCCCGGGTATGGGCAGCGATCAAGTCGGGCACCGTTTGGCCGGGCTGCCGTTCGGAGGCGGGAAACGGCGTGCCCTCGGCCGCGCCCATCAGCGCGCCCTGGGTGTAAACGTAAGCGTCCCAGACCTCTTCGTCGCTCAGCTTGCCCTCGAACCGCGGGCTCGGCACCCCGTAGGGTTGATCCGACTTACCGGCATGCACCCAGATCTTCTGCGGCGCATGAATATCGTCGACACAGCGCAGCAGTTCGGGATGCAGTGTCTGAATGTGGTAGGTCTCGCTGTAGCCGTCGGCGATCGTTTTCCAGTTGGCCTCCACCTCCACCGTCAGCGTTGCATAACAACGGAAGTCGCCGATGTTGCACCATGCGATGTCCTGCGGAATCTCGTCCAGGTACTCCATCAACGGCATCGCACCCAGGTCGAGATTGACGAACACCATGCCCTCGAAGGTGTCGACCAGCGCTGGCAGCAGAGGAAACTCGGACATCTTCAGCGAGCCGAAACCCTTGCGGTTGGGCACCCGCTTGAGCGCACCGGCCAGGTCCCAAGTCCAGCCGTGGTAGCCGCACTTGAGCTCGCGCAGACCCGAACCGGAACCCACACACAGCGAGTTGCCGCGATGCCGGCAGGCGTTCTGAAACGCGCGCAGCACGCCGTCGTCCCCTCGGACGATCAGCACTCCGTATGGACCGCAACGGTATTCGAAGTAATCGCCCGGCTCGGCAACATGGTCGACCATGCACGCGATCTGCCACACCCGCGGCCACATCCGCTCCATCTCCAGCGCGGCAAACGCCGGTGAGTAATAGCGCTCGACCGGCACCAGGGTCGGGGAGGCGGGCGGGGTGCCGATCGCATCCTCACCCCCGGTACGGGTGGGGTTGCCCTCGGGGGTCGTCATGGGTTCCGAACGCCTAACGCGCTCCGCGCACCAATCGGCCCGGACGCGCCCCGGTGTCGACATCCCTTCGGCGGGTCACGGTCCCGCTCACGATCGTGGCGGCGTAACCGCTTGCGCACTGCAGGATCCGGCGCCCGCCGGCGGGCAGGTCGAAGGCCATCGCCGCGGGGTGCAGCCGCAGCGTGTCCATGTCGATCACGTTGATGTCGGCTTTCTTGCCCGGTTCGATGGTGCCGCGGTCGGTGAGCCCGAACAGGTGCGCGGTGTCGCGAGACTGCTTGCGGATCACGTACTCCAACGACAACTTCTCCCCGCGTCGCCGGTCGCGCGCCCAATGCGTCAGCAGGAACGTGGGATAGGAAGCGTCACAGATCATTCCGCAGTGCGCCCCGCCGTCGGACAAGCCCAGCACACCCGCCGGGTGCAGCATCATCTCCCGGATCGCGTCGTGGTTGCCTTCGGCGTAGTTGAACAGCGGGAGCATCAACATCGCCGTCGCGTCCGACTCCAGCATCAGGTCATAAAGCGTCGAAAGCGGATCCTCGCCGCGCGATTTGGCGATCGCGGCGACGGTGCGGTCCGGTGTCGGCTCGTAGTCCGGCGGGTCACCGAGCGCGTACAGGCGGCCCAGCGAATGCTGAACCATCGCGAACATGCCGTCGAACAACTGTGTCGGATCGATGGGCAGGTCGTCCTCGGACAAGATCGCGGCTTTGACGGCGGGGTCGGCCAGGCGCTGGGCAAGCTCCGCGCGACTGCACTCCGCCTTGAGCCGGCGGTAGGTCGGCCGGTGGGTGAAACCGTGGTGCCCCTGGAACCCGATCATCATCCCGAACGGGCGGGCCGCGATCTGCGGATGCAGCCGGCTGCCTTCGGCGTGTGCGGCGGCGGAGACGTCCAGTTGCTCGCGCCACAGGTTGGGGTCGGCGTCGACCTGGATCAACGCAAAGGACACGGGGCGGTCGATCTCGCGGCTGAGTCGCCGCATCCAGTCCAGTTCCTTCTTGGGGCCGATGATGTCCTCTCCGGCGGCGCCCTGCGGCGCCAGCTCGAACACCGCCTGCCCGCCGGCGGCCATGGCTCGACCCAGTCCGAACAGTTCCTCTTCGGCGGCGAAGGTGCCCGGCACCGGTTCGCCGTCCATCGCCGTGTGGGCCAGCGTGCGCGACGTGGAGAACCCGAGGGCGCCCGCTTCGATGCCTTCGCGGACCAGCCTGGCCATTGCCTCGATGTCCTCGGGGGTGGCGGGTTCGTTGCGGGCGCCTCGCTCGCCCATGGCGTAAGCGCGGACCGCGCCGTGGGCGATCTGGCTGCCGACGTCGACGGCGAACTGCTGCTTGCCGATCGCGTCGAGGTACTCCGGGTAGGTCTCCCAGCCCCAGGTGATGCCCTCGGTCAACGCGGTGCCGGGGATGTCCTCGACCCCCTCCATCAGCTTGATCAACCAGTCTTCGGTGCCCGGGCGAACCGGAGCGAAACCGACGCCGCAGTTGCCGGTGACGATCGTCGTGACGCCGTGACCGCTGGACGGCTCGAGCAGGCTGTCCCAACTCACCTGGCCGTCGTAGTGCGTATGGATGTCCACGAACCCCGGCGCGACGATGTGACCACTCGCATCGATGGTTTCGGCGGCCTCCCCGGTCAGCTCCGGGTCGTTGGCGCCCCGGCGGGCCACCTCGACGATCTTGCCGTCAGTGATGCCGATGTCCGCGCGATAGCGTTCCGCGCCCGTGCCGTCGACGACGGTGCCACCGATGATTTTCAGGTCGAACATGATTGCCTCCACGGCACGAACCCGGGCTGGGGGATTAATACGCTACGCCGCGTAGCGTATGTAACGACGGTATGCGTCCGGCTCGGCCGAGTCAATGAGCCAGGCGGGTCCGCTCGGATCAACCGGTTGGTGCGTTGAGGCGCTTCCAGAGCAGCCGCACCTGGGTGCCGCGGGGGGTGCCGTTGATGGAGGCTTCATCGGCCAACGCGCGCATCAGGGGTATTCCCCGGCCACGGGAGAAGTCCTTCGCTGGTGCGTGCTTTCGCCACTGCCCGCGATCGTTGACGGTGACCGCCAGGCTGTCCGATTCGGGGTCGTAGGCCGCGTGGATGTCCATCGTCCCGCGGCCGGGTGTGGCGTAGGCGAATTCGGCGACGTTGGACAGCGCTTCGCTGACCGCCAGGACCAGGTCGCTGAACCGCTCGGCGCCCAGGGTGAAATGTCGATCGAGCCAATTGCGGAACTCGACCCGCAGGCGTGCGGCGTTCGAGCTATCGGCGGCAACGCCCGTTCGGACGAAACTGGATCGGTCGTCGAGAGGCGTCATGGTGGGCCGATGGCTAGCGCGTCCGGCCCTCCCCAGCACAACCGGGTCTAGGCACCAGCGACCCAGCTCAAGGCGTTGTCGAGGGTGCGATGCAGGGAAAGCAGGCTGTCGATCCCCATCAGCTTGATCGGGCGGCTGGTGGCGGGGCCGTCGGCCACGACCGCGAACTTGGTCGGCGCGACGACCTCGGCCTGACCGTTCACCAGGACGCTCAGCCCGGCCGAGGCCAGGAATTCCACCTTGCTGAGGTCCACGATGAGGGCCGCGGGCTTGGCGGCCAGAGACGTGCTGATCGCTTCGGCCAGCTGCGGGGCGCTGAGCATGTCGACCTCGCCGGACACGGCGAGCACCACGGCTCCGTCTCTCTCGTGCTGTTCCACCTCGAAAGAGGCCCTGTTCACTGGATCGCCGGGTTGATCGACCATGCTGTATCCAAATCCGTCCTTGCGGGAAAACGCTTAGTTTTCAGACAACCACGCCACGTCGGAGCTGTTGATTCAACCCGCCGCGCACGGCCACCGTTATGCGCACAAATTGCAGCGCTGCGGCAGCTAACAGACACCAATTCTAAGCCACTCCGACTAAACCCTCACAACTGCCGTCGTCAGCGCAGTCAATGCGCAGGCACAATCCGGGTGGGTCTTGTGCACGTTGGTAGCGTCTGGGAATGCTCTTTGCTGCCCTGCGGGATATGCAATGGCGAAAGCGGCGCCTCGTTATCGCCATTGTCAGCACCGGACTCATCTTCGGAATGACGCTGGTGATGAGCGGGCTGGCGAACGGTTTCCGCGTCGAGGCCCGGCAGACCGTCGATTCGCTTGGCGTCGACGCGTTCGTGGTCAAGGATGGCTCCGCGGGACCGTTCCTGGGCTCGACCCCGTTTCCCGACGTTGACCTGGGCCGGGTGCGATCGGAAGCCGGGGTTTCGGCCGCCGCACCGCTGGGCTGCGTGGGCACGATCATGCGGGAAGGAACGTCGACGCGGAACGTCACCGCGTTCGGTGCGCCCGAGCACGGACCCGGTATGCCGCAGGTATCCGAGGGCCGGGCGCCGGCCCGGCCGGATGAGGTCGCGGCGTCCAGCGTGCTGGGCCGCCATCTCGGCGACACCATTCAGGTGGGCGCACACACCCTGCACATCGTCGGCATCGTCCCCAACTCGACCGCGCTGGCGAAAATCCCCAACATCTTCCTCACCACCGAGGGCCTGCAGCGGGTCGCCTACAACGGTCAGCCGATGGTCACCTCCATCGGCGTCAACGGCACGCCCTCCGCACTGCCCGACGGCTACCGGACCTATGACCGGACCGGTGCGGTCAACGACCTGATCCGGCCGCTGAAGGTGGCGGTCAACTCGATCACGATTGTGGCGATTCTGTTGTGGATTGTGGCGGTGCTGATTGTGGGGTCGGTCGTCTATCTCTCCGCACTCGAGCGGGTCCGCGACTTCGCGGTGTTCAAGGCGATCGGCACGCCGACGCGCTCGATCCTGGCGGGGCTGGCGCTGCAAGCCCTCATCGTCTCCCTGTTCGCGGCCGCGGTCGGCGTTGTGTTGTCCAAATTGCTGGCGCCGTTGTTCCCGATGGTCGTCGCGGTCCCGGTGGAGGCGTATTTCCTGTTGCCGGTGGTCGCGATCGTGATCGGGCTGCTGGCCAGCCTCGCCGGCCTGAGGCGCGTGGTAGCCATCGATCCCGCACTCGCGTTCGGAGGTCCGTAACCGTTGGGCGATCTCAGCATCCAGAATCTGGTCGTCGAGTACTACAGCGGCGGCTATGCCCTGCGGCCGATCAACGGGCTCAACCTCGACGTGGCGTCCGGGTCGCTGGTGATCCTGCTGGGGCCCAGTGGTTGCGGCAAGACGACGCTACTGTCCTGCCTCGGCGGCATCCTGCGGCCCAAGTCCGGGGCCATCAAGTTCGACGACGTCGACATCACCTCACTGGACGGCAAGGAATTGGCCCAGTACCGGCGCGAGAAGGTGGGCATCGTCTTCCAGGCCTTCAACCTGGTGCCCAGCCTGTCCGCCCTGGAGAACGTGATGGTGCCGCTACGGGCCGCCGGCATGTCCCGCAAGGCCTCCCGCCGGCGCGCCACCGAGCTGCTGGAGCGGGTCAACCTCGGCGACCGGCTCAAGCACCGCCCGGGCGACCTCAGCGGCGGGCAGCAGCAGCGGGTTGCGGTCGCGCGTGCGATCGCCCTGGACCCGCCGTTGATCCTGGCGGACGAACCGACCGCCCACCTGGACTTTATCCAGGTCGAAGAGGTGCTGCGACTGATCCGCGAGCTCGCCGACGGCGATCGGGTAGTGGTGGTCGCGACCCACGATTCCCGGATGTTGCCGATGGCCGACCGGGTGGTGGAGCTGACCCCCGGTTTCGCCGACACCGACCGGGCGCCGGAAACGTTCGAGCTCAAGGCCGGCGTGGTGTTGTTCGAGCAGAGCACCATGGGCGAGCTCATCTACGTGGTGAAAGAGGGCGAGTTCGACCTGGTGCACGAATTGGCCGACGGTGGCGAGGAATTGATCAAGGTGGCCGGCCCCGGAGATTACTTCGGTGAGATGGGTGTGTTGTTCCACATGCCGCGGTCGGCGACCGCGCGGGCCCGCACCGACGCGACGGTGGTCGGTTACACGGCGCAAGCCTTCCGGGAACGCCTGGGAATGGGCGGCAAGCGTGATCTGATCGAGCATCGCGAGCTCAGCAGCGAGTGAAAATGACCCTGCCCAGATAGGGCAAACGACGGTAGCGTCAGTGCATGCTGTTCGCGGCCTTGCGCGACATGCAATGGCGAAGGCGCCGCCTGGTCATCGCGATCGTCAGCACCGGACTGGTGTTCGCGATGACGCTCGTGCTCACCGGGCTGGCCAACGGTTTTCGGGTCGAGGCGCAGCGCACCGTCGACGCGATGGGTGTCGACGCGTTCGTCGTCAAGTCCGGTGCGGCCGGGCCGTTCCTGGGCTCCACCCCGTTCGCTCCAGTCGACCTGGCCCGGGTGGCCGCGGAGCCCGGCGTGGTGGCGGTGGCGCCCCTCGCGACCGCCGCGGCCGCCATCCGGGAAGGCACCGCCACGCGCAACGCCACCGCCTTCGGCGCGCCGGAACGCGGACCGGGCATGCCGAAGGTCTCCCAGGGCCGGGCTCCCGCCGCACCGGACGAGGTGGCGGTGTCGAGCACACTGGGCCGGAAGCTGGGCGACAGCGTGCAGGTCGGTGCCCGGACGCTGCGCGTGGTGGGCATCGTCCCCAACTCCACCGCACTGGCCAAGATGCCCAACATCTTTCTCACCACCGAAGGGCTGCAACAACTTTCGTACACGGGGCAGCCGATGGTCACCTCGATCGGCGTCAAGGGCGCCCCGAAGGACCTGCCCGAGGGCTACCAACTCGTCGACCGCGCGGTCGGCGTCGCCGACCTGCTGCGGCCGTTGAAGGTGGCCGTCGACGCGATCACGATCGTGGCGATCCTGCTGTGGATCGTGGCGGTGCTGATCGTGGGCTCGGTGGTATACCTTTCCGCGCTCGAGCGGTTGCGGGACTTCGCGGTGTTCAAGGCGATCGGCATTCCGACCCGGTCGATCCTGGTGGGGCTGTGCCTGCAGGCGCTGGTGGTGGCGTTGCTCGCCGCGGTGGTCGGCGTCCTGCTGGCGCAATTGCTGGCGCCGCTGTTTCCGATGCTGGTGGTGATTCCGGTCGGCGCGTATCTGGCGTTGCCGGTGATCGCCATCGCGATCGGGTTGTTGGCCAGCGTCGCCGGGTTGCGGCGCGCGGTGGCGGTGGAACCGGCGCTCGCTTTCGGAGGTCCCTGACCGTGGGCGATTTGAGCATTCAGGACCTCGTCGTCGAATACTCCAGCGGTGGCTACGCGCTGCGGCCGATCAACGGCCTGAGCCTCGACGTGGCGGCCGGGTCGCTGCTGATCCTGTTGGGACCCAGTGGCTGCGGGAAGACGACGCTGTTGTCCTGCCTGGGCGGGATACTGCGGCCGAAGTCCGGAGTGATCAAGTTCGACGGCGTGGAGATCACCGCACTCGACGGCGCCGCGATGGCGCGGTACCGCCTGGAGAAGGTCGGCATTGTGTTCCAGGCCTTCAACCTCGTGCCCAGTCTCACCGCACTGGAGAACGTGATGGTCCCGCTGCGCGGCGCCGGCATGTCGCGCGGGGCGGCGCGACGGCGCGCCACCGAGCTGCTCGAGCGGGTGAACCTCGGCGAGCGGATGAAGCATCGTCCCGGCGACCTCAGTGGCGGGCAGCAGCAGCGCGTCGCGGTGGCCCGGGCGATCGCGCTGGACCCGCCGTTGATCCTGGCGGACGAACCGACCGCGCACCTGGACTTCATCCAGGTCGAGGAGGTGCTGCGGCTGATCCGGGAACTCGCCGACGACGACCGGGTGGTGGTGGTCGCCACCCACGACAGCCGAATCCTGCCGATGGCCGACCGGGTGGTCGAGATGGTCGCGCCCGCCGCCGCCGCCACCAATCGGGCCCCGGAGACGGTGCGCCTGAAGGCGGGCGAGGTGCTGTTCGAGCAATGCACCATGGGTGACCTGATCTACCTGGTCTCCGACGGGGAGTTCGAGATCGTGCGCGAATTGGCCGACGGCGGTGAGGAATTGGTCAAGGTCAGTGGCCCCGGCGACTATTTCGGCGAGATGGGAGTGTTGTTTCACATGCCGCGGTCAGCCACCGTGCGCGCCCGCACCGACGCGACCGCCGTCGGTTACACCGCACAGGCCTTCCGCGAGCGACTGGGACTGGGCGGTATCAGCGACGTGCTGGACCATCGCGAACCGGCCGACGATTAACCGCTCTGAACGATTCCGTTCGCCTGCTCGTGGTGCGGATTGAACCTGTGTCGCCGACACTGTTTCTGTTTGCGGTCTGTTCGTGCCGAAAGGACGGTGGGCATGGGGCCCCAGCACGAGGAATCCCCTGCGGGCAAAGCCGCCGATCGACCGGCGCTGAGCAGGCGAGGAGCGCTGCTGGGCATGGGCGCCGTGGCCGGTTTCGCCGCGGTGGATGTCGGCGGGTTCGCTTACGCCGGTGGGTGGTTGCGACCGGACACGCTGACACCGGGCCGATTCGCCGACCGCTTCGAAGACGTCTACGGCCGGCACGACGGGTTTCGTCGCAACCACGCCAAAGGACTCAGTGCGACAGGAACTTTCGAGAGTAACGGCACCGGCACGCAGATCTGCCGTGCTTCGGTCTTCGGTAGCGGCACGGTGCCGGTCGTCGGCCGCTTCTCGCTGGGCGGCGGCCTACCCGATCAGCCCGACAAGCCCGACACGGTCCGGGGCCTCGGCCTGTTGTTCCGCGCCTCCGATGGCCAGGAGTGGCGCACCGCGATGATCAACCTGCCCGTCTTCACCGACAGCACCCCGGAAGGGTTCTTCGAGAGGTTGCTTGCCGGCAAGCCTCGGCCCGACACCGGCAAGCCCGACCCGCAGCGGATGGCCGCGTTCATGGACCGGCATCCCGAGACCGCGGCGGCGATGAAGATCATCAAGCAGACACCGCCCAGCGCCGGCTTCGCCGACAGCGCGTATCACGGTCTCAACGCCTTTCACTTCACCAATGACGCGGGCGCGACCGTTGCGGTGCGCTGGTCGTTGCTGCCGGTCGACCCGCCGGGCCCTGCCGCCGGAGCAACCGGAAAGGACTACCTGTTCGACGAACTGATCCGCACGGTGGCACAGCGGCCCCTGCAGTGGCGACTGGTTTTGACCGTCGGCGACCCGGGGGACCCGACCAATGACGCCACCAAGATGTGGCCGCCATCGCGGCGCACCATCGACGCGGGCATCCTGACTGTCACCGCGGTACAGACCGAAGCGGCGGGTAACGCTCGGGACGTCAACTTCGACCCGACGGTGTTGCCGGACGGCATGGCCCTGTCCGACGATCCCCTCCCAGCGGCGCGGGCCGGCGTGTACGCGCGGTCCTTCACCCGCCGCGCCGAAGAACCCAAGTCGCCGAGCGAGGTCCGCGCCTGATGGCCGAAACAACCAGCACAGCACCACGTTTCGCGGTGCCATCGCGAATTCTGCACTGGCTGATGGCACCGATGGTGATCGCCCAACTGCTGATCGGCGTGACAATGGTGGCGTCGCTGAGCTATTACCCGCTGCTGCTGGCGATCCACCGCCCGCTGGGCGTGCTGATCCTCATCTTCGCGGTGATCCGGCTCGTCAACCGGCTCACCCACACGTTGCCGCCGTTCCTGACGACCATGGGCCCGGTGGAGCGGCGCATCGCGTCGTGGTCGGAGTACCTGTTGTATGGGCTGCTGATCGTGCAGCCGTTGACGGGCTGGGCGATGCTATCGGCCGCCAGGAACCCGATCGTGTCGCTGGGACCGTTCCACCTGCCCGGCATCGCCCCGCACAACATCGACGCCTACGCGGTGCTGCGGGAGTGCCACGGTGTCTTCGCCTTCCTGCTGTTCCTGACGTTCACCGCCCACGTCTGCGCGGTGCTGTTCCACACGCTCGTGCTGCGCGACCGGATCATCGACCGGATGGCGGTGTGGCCCACCAGGCGTCGCTGATTCGGACTGATCAGCGGTGGTGCTGGGCGAAGAACTCCCAGATGGTGTCGGTGGCATCGAGCGCGGTTGAGGGCGGCGGCAAACCCAGCCGGTCCAACAGAGGTCCGCGGACACCGCCGGGCCATTGATGGCCGGCGTCGGCCACCGAGATCAAGCGAACCGTGCGGCCGTCCGGGCAGTCGGCCGTTTCGGTGGTCACCAACCCGGCGGTGGTCGAGGTCGGTGCCGGGCAGGCGTCGATGGCGCGCCAGGCCGCTGCCACCGCCGGTACGCCCGGGCCGTCGACACGCGGGTTGCCATCGATTTTCAAACTCTTACCGGGGCCGCCGTTGTAGGGCACGCTGGCGTCGGCCGTGCCGTGGATCTGCAGTACCGAGGTCGGCCGGGCCCGCGAGCAGTCGGTCACCGTGGTACCCGCCACGGGAGCGACCGCGGCGAAGATGTCTGTCTCGCAGGCCAATCGGAGTGACATCATGGCGCCGTTGGACATGCCCGTGACATACACCCGCGCCGGGTCGACGGGAGTCTGTTGCGTTATCGCGCCGACCATGGCGGTGATGAAACCGACGTCGTCGAGGTTGGACTGCGCGGGGCGGCCGCAGCACGAGCCGGCGTTCCACGCCCGGCCCTGACCGTCGGGATAGGCAACCAGGAAGTGGCCCCGGTCGGCCGTACTGTCCCAGTGGTAGGAGCGTTCTGCTTGGGCTCCGTTGCCGAACCCGCCGTGCAGCATCACCACCAACGTGGCCGCCCCGGTCAAACCGGCCGGGCGGTAGAGGTGGAAAGTCCTGCTGCCGCCGGCCCATTGGATGGTTTGCGAGGACTGCCCGACCGGAATTGAGGGATGGTCCGGCGATCCGACGGCATGGCCGCCGCCGACACACCCGGCCAGCAACGCCGCAAGGGCGACCACCACCGGCAGTTGCCGGGCCCGGGCACATCGCGAGGCCATCAGCCCATGGTGACAGCGCCGCTCAGGTTTGACAAGTAACTTGTCAAAATTCGCGGAGATGGCAGACTCGGCCATCATGGGACGTCTGGCGGATGCTCAGTGGGAACCGACGGTGCCGGCCTTGATGCAACTGGTGGCGGCCACCGGTGGTCCGCGGCTGCGTGCGGCATTCACGGCCGCCGGGCTCGACGGCATCCGGCCGGCCCAGGCCGTGGCACTGGTTCCGTTGGCCGGCGGGGGGTTGCACGCCTCGGACCTGGCCGATCGGCTCGGGGTGAGTCGCCAGGCGGTGGCTCAGGCGATCACCGCGCTGGAGCGAGGTGGCTATGTGATCCGAGAGTCCAATCCCGTCGACGCGCGCACCCGGATCATCGAACTGACCCCACGCGGTCGGCATGCATTGGGCGTAATGCGTTCTAGTGCACTGGCTTTGGAGAAGAGCTGGGAGCAGACCCTCGGATCCCGCCGGCTGGCCGAATTACGCCGCGCGTTGCAGGACCTCTTGGCCGCCATGGGGCACTGACGGCACGACTGACGGGCGCACCGCCGCCAGGAGTCGCGCGACCAACAACGCGGCGAGCATGATCGACACGCACACCAGCCCGTCATCCTTGAGGCCCCACTTCACCGCGGCGAGGACCGCCGCCCCCGCCACGCAGAGCAGCATGCCGACAACGGTGCCCCGCCCGGTTGAGGTGATCGGCGGGACACCGTCCCAACCCGGGAGCGGGTTGTTCTCCAGCGGCCGCAGCGCGACGAACAGCACCGCCACCACAGCAATCATGATGAACAGCTGCGCGAAAGTGACCAACAGGAAGTCTCGCTGTCCCGGGAAGCGTGGCTTACCGAAGGTGTCGAACAGCACGTGCACGCCCAGCAGCGCGGGCATGTGCCACAGGTACAGGGTCATCGCCCCGGAATTGCCGATCGCGGTGAGCCACCACACGCGGGGTCGCCGTGCCCACCGATTGATCGCGGGTGCCGCGGCGATTGCCAACGCGCTCAGCACGATTGCGTGTCCGGCGAGCAACAGCGACGGCGGGCTCATGTTGGCCAGCCGTTGGCCTTCGATGCCGACCAGGCTCAACTCGTAGGGCCCCCACCGGACCAGCGCCACGTCGACGGCGAACAACACCAGCGCCGTCACCAGCGCCGCCCGCCGGGTGATCAACTCGCGCCGGTAGGCAACGCCGAACATGCCGGGAATGAGCCAGGCGGCGAGGTTGAGGTAGCCGATCGGCACCGCGGCGGACCAGTGCAGCCGGATCGCGTCGATGAGGGCGACCAGCGCATAGATGCCGATGACGCCAGCGGCCAGTCGGCTGAGGGTGGTGATCCGGTGCAGCACTGGCATCGCCGCCAGCACCACGACGTAGACGCCGAGGAACCACAGCAGCTGAATGCTGATGCCGGCGACCGGCTCGTAAACATGTTGTGGCAGTACCGGATACAGCAGGGCAAGGGCGAGCGCCCAGAAGGCCAGGTAGTAGAACACCGGGCGGAACAGCCGGGTGCTGCGCTTCATCAGCCAAGCGCCCCAGTTGGTGCCGGGCTGCCACGACGTGAGGCACGCCGCGGTACCGGCGAAGAAGAACAGGGGCATGATCTGGAAGATCCACGTCAGCGCCTGAAATACCACCGACGTGGTGAGCAGGTTGTCCCAGATGAGTACGCCACCGCGGATGATGCTGATCGCCATCACGGTGTGGCCGATCACCACACCGATCAAAGCGGTGATGCGGATGACGTCGATGGCGCGGTCGCGGTCAAGCGGAGTGCGTGCAGCCAGTTCAGCAGGGCTGGGAAAGCCCATCAAAGAGGTCATTCAATCAGCATCGCCGTTCCACGGCGGCCTACGCCTGCGTAGTTCTACCCGTACTGCCCGGGTATCGCTACCCGAGTCCGTCCGGTCCGGGCAGGCCGGGCCGACCGAGCAGTTCACCGCGACTGCCGCCGGTGCCGCCGTGCGCCGGGATGAACCCCGAACCACCGGCGCCGCCGTCGCCGCCGTCGCCGATGAGTTGCGCGCTGCCACCGCTGCCGCCCGGGCCGGCCGTCCCGTCCACCGGCGAGGCGTCGCCACCGCGACCGCCACGACCGCCGTTGCCGATCTGGCCGCCATCGCCACCGTCGCCGCCGACCCCGCCCCGCGCGGAGGTGCTGGACCCGAATCCGTCGCCGCCCGCGCCACCGTTGCCGAAGTACTGGCCGCCGTTACCGCCGTTGCCGCCGTCGCCGCCACCCAACGGGCCGCTGCCGCCCGGGCCGCCGGCGCCGCCGTTGCCGAACCAGCCGGCGTTGCCGCCGAAACCGCCCCAGCCGCCGACCATGTTCGCGCCGCCCTGCCCGCCCTGACCGCCCGCGCCGCCGTTGCCCAACAGCCAGCCGCCGTTGCCGCCGTCGCCGCCGAGCGGCGCGATCTTGTTGATCGCGGTGCTGACCCCGCCTTGCCCGCCGTTGCCGCCGTTGCCGATCAACCCGGCATCGCCGCCGCGACCGCCGAATCGGCCCGGACCCCCGGAGCCGCCGTTGCCGCCGTTGCCGAGCAGCCACCCGCCCGGACCGCCCGCCTCACCCGTCAGCGGACGTCCGTCGACGCCGTTCCCGATCAGCGGGCGGCCGGTTGCGGCCTGGGCGGGCGCGTTGACGGCGTCGAGTAGCGCCTGCGGCGCGCGCTGCAGCAGGTTGCCGAGGTTGGCCGTTTCGGCGGCAGCGTAGGAGTTGCCCGCGGCGTGCAGTGCCTGCAGGAATTGCTCATGGAGAGCGGCCACTTGCGCGCTGACCACGCGATACGACTGCGCGTTGCGGGCGAACAGCTCCGCTACCGCAACCGACACCTCATCGGCGCCGGCCGCCAGCATTTCGGTGGCCGGGCCGGCGGCGGTGGCCGCCCTGATTGCCGCGCCGATACCGGCGATATCGGTCGCCGCGGCGGTGAGAAATTCCGGCGCCGCTACCAGATAAGACATTTAATTGGCCCCCGTGCCATCGGCACCTATTACATGCCCGGTTACATAGCCTGCTGCGTCAGTGTGAAAAAGAGATAAGCAATGCAGAACAGAAAATTGAGCGCCACCAGAACCAGGCCCGCGCATATCGCCGCATGTTTGCAACGCCGTTGTGCATGCGCGACTTTCGCGCTCTTCTTCTCTCGGTTGTATTGAGTGGCGATCAGTGCGAAATTCACGTCGGTCATTTCTCTGTCCGCCGCGGGTGAACCGGTGACCAATTGCTGGAGGCGCCTCGGCGGGATGTCAACGCCGACCAGCGCGAAGCGCCGGCTGAGCCGGCGCGCCTGCCTGCGGCCGAGAATCTGACCTCGCATCTGCAGCTGTTGCGAGAGTCTCCGTCGTTCGTCGCCCCAAGGGTTCGACGGGGTCGTCACAAGCGGGAAGTCTATGTCGTTCGTCACGTTTTAGGGGAGAGAACGCAGCCCGAATTTTCGCCCATCTTCCGGCGGTCAGCGCAGCTGCTCGGTGGGTACCGCGTAGCGGTCCTGGTAGGCGCGCACCCGGTCGCGGACCTCGCCGGCGTCCAGGCCGGTGTCCGGCCAGGTGTATCGGCCCCGACCGCCGTCACCGGGGTGGGCGGCCAGGAAGTCGCGCATCCGCGCCTCGGTGTCGGGCAGCAGCTCGCGGCCCAACTTGCGGTAGATGCCGCCGATCGTGGTCCAAGGGTCCTTGATGAAATCGGCGTAGTGGACGTCGATCACGCGATCGGCAGGGATTCTGCCGCTGTCCCGCAGCGCCATCTCGCGCTCGAGGCCGACGACGATCTCCTCGTAGGACTGCGCCGCGCACTCGGCGATCTCGGACTCGTCGCTGCCCATCCGCCGCAGGTGGTGGGTCAGCGCGGCGATCGACGAGATGACGTTCAGCGGGTCGCGGTGCGTCTGCACGATCAACGCGTCGGGATACTCGGTGAACAACGCATCGAGCTGCCACAGATGCGCCGGTGATTTCAGCAGCCACTGCCCCGGCACGCCAGATTGCAGATGCTGCAGGAAGATTCGATGGTACCGGTAGGCGCCGGTGTGGTCGGCGTCGTACAGCAGCCAGCGGTAGTAGGTCGGCAGGCGGTACTGCACCGAGAAGATCATGCTGGTGAACTCGCTGGCGGTGATGCGGACGCACTCCTGGCCGACCAGCGCGCCCATCGGGTGGAACGCCAGGAAACCCGGGATGATCTGTTCGGACATCTCGATGCCGGCTTGCGCGGCGGCGATGCGCGGGTCGTCGTGGTAGGTCGCCGGCTGCGGTACCGGACAGGGCGCGTCGACCTCCCAGGTCAGCGGCGCGCGCAGGTCGGGATCCTGGGCCAGAAGATCAAAGAGGATCGTGGTCCCGGTGCGGGGCTGGCCGACGATGAAGATCGGCGCGTCGATGCCCTTGGCGGTGACCTCCGGATGCTTTTTGCGCCAAGCGATCACGTCGAGGCGGTTCTTCAGGGCGCGCATGAGATCGAGGTGCGCGATTTCCACCCCGATGGCCGACAGCCTCGCCTCGTTGAGCAGTCCGTCGATGAGCAGCTCCAGTCCGGGCTGCCAGCCGTCGTCGCCGAAGTCGTCGGAACCGGTTTCCTCACACGCGGTGGCGATCAGACGTTCCGGGGCGAACCGGTCCTGCAGCGCGGTCATTGCTGTGCCGCCCGTCGGCGCACGGACACCTTGACATCGGGGGCGGCCGGATTGTCCAGCCACCGCAGCACCACAAACCCGCGATGCCGGCCCCCGGTATCGAGCCAATGGCCTAATCCCAGGTCCTCGGCGGCGATCGCGATGCGAACCCGGCCGTCCGGGTCCGGCGTGACGCCACGGTTGGTCACCGAGCTGTGCCGGCGAGGCGGCTCCAGACACTCATGCCAGATGCTCTCCAGGGTGACGTTCCAATAGCGGGTGTCCGGCGGGGCGATGTCGAGCACCAGGGCTTCGTCCGGTTCGAGGCGGAAGGTGCCGATCATGTACAGGTTGTCCGGAGTGGTGTCGGCCGCGCCCAGGTCAGCGGCCTCGGCGGTGAGCAGAGTATTGGGGTTGCCGAGCAACTCGGGCCTGATCGTGCGGTGCAGTGTCGCCAGCTTCATCAACGACCACGCCATAGCGGTGAACTGCTCGGCGAGCGCCGCGTCGGTCAGTGGCGCCAGCGGGTCGGGGTCGAGTGCCTCGATGTGCAGGCTGGCCAATTGTTCGGCCGCGCGATCGCCGATGTACTCCCGGACGACCACCGACGACGCGTCCCCGGGAATCTGTAGCCACTGCGCGCCGCCGGTGTCGGCCGGTTCCTCGGCGGCCAGCACCAGCTCGAATTCGCCCGAGTGCAAGACCAAGTCGGCGTCGCTGAGATATCCGGCCATACGCCGCGGCGTCAGCCCGGTGCCGGCCAAAATCTGGATACCGAGGTAGGCGCTGGTCCCGCGGGTTCCGGTGATGCGGTACCGGCGGTCACCGCGGATCATGGCGAGGTAGTAATTGCCGTCCGGATTCGGGCCGCCGATCATCCGCGTGGGCGAACACATGTCGAAGAACCACGGCTCATTGGGATCGGCTTCCACGGACAGCTGCGCGCACAGCGAGCTCACCCGCGCGATCACCCGCAACCCTTCGGCGAGTTCCCTCTCCGACTCCGCGTCCTCGGTCACGACGTTCGTGACGTTGCCCAACATCTCTTGGAAGAACCGCCACGCGGTCAGGGCCTGCGGCGCCTCGACTTGAGTCATCGTCTCATACTTAGACTATGTCTCATCCAATAGCCAGACCTTCGCGGAAATCTCTCCTCGAGCGAAGGCGCGCGGCGACCCGCCAGCGCATCGCCGCCGCCGCGGCGCAGCTGGTGGGAAGTGTGGGCCTGGCCGGCGCGACGGTGGACCGGATCGCCGAGACCGCGGCGATCGGCCGCGCGACCTTCTTCCGCTACTTCAACTCCAAGGAGGACGCCGTCGCCGAGGGGGTGAATGTCCAGTGGCTGGAACGGATCACCACGGCGCTGGCCCACCAACCGGATGGCCTGTCCGCAGGCGAGGCCGTGGCGGCGGCCTTCGGCGAATTGGGTGATGGCTTCGCCGAGATCGAGGACCAGATACGCGAACTGGCCACGCTCACCAGGTCATCGGAGACCCTGGACGCCTGGACGTTGCACATCTATGTGCGCTACGAGGCGGCGATCGCAGAGCTGGTCGCGCCGCGCATACCCGAATTGGCGCCGCAGGATCCGCGGCCTCGGCTGATCGGTGCCCTGGCGATGGCCACCGTCCGGATCGCGCTGGACGACTGGCTGAGCCATGGCGGCTCGTTACCGGAGCGGGTGCGTGCCGGGCTGGCGGTCATCTCGATCGGGTGAGCGCGTCGATGATGATCCGGGTGGTCAGTTCGGCCCGCCGGCGTGAATACCGTTTGGCGTCCGAGAGGATCGGATAGACCACGCCGCCGACGATCGCGTCCGCGGCGGACTCGGCGGTCTCGTCGTCGATATCGTCGGCGAGCAGCCTGGTGCGGACACTGTCGTGCAGCGGCTTGCTGAACCCCGCCCGGAGTTTTACGGCCGTGTCCTCGTGCTCCATGCCGGCGACGGTCAGGGTGCGCAGCATCGCGGTGCCGCGGGCGGTTGTCAGCGTCGCGGCGAGCTTGCCCACCCATTCCACGATGTCAGCGGCCAGATCGCCGGTGTGGTTCATCGTCGCCAGGATCCGGTCGGCGTCCTCGAGCATGACGTCGGCGACCAGCGCGGGCCGGCTGCGCCACCACCGGTAGATGGTCTGTTTCCCCACGCCGGCGCGCGCCGCCACCGCCTCGATGGTGAGACCGTCGAAACCCCGCTCGAGCAGCAACTCGCGGGTCGCGGTCACGATGGCCGTGCGGGACTTCTCGCTGCGGCGGCGCGGCGAGTTCGCCTGGCTTTGGTCCGGTGGCATCTGGGGTGGTCCCGTTCGACTTCGACGCGGCAGGCTTGTTACTCTGCCACAAGACGAGACGGTTCGTCTTGTAAGGCCGAAAGGATAGCAGCCCGTGGGGGCGAAGCACAGCACTCTTGGGCGGCCTTGTGAGCGGGCACGCCGATGACCCTGGGATTGACGGCCGAGCAACAGGAGCTCACCGATGCCGTCGGGCAGTTCGCCGCCCGGCATGCTCCGGTTGCCCAGACGCGGGAGAGCTTCGATGCGCTGGCCCGGGGGGAGCTGCCTGCTTGGTGGGATGCCTTGGTGGCAACCGGATTTCACGCGGTCCATCTGCCGGAGAGCGCCGGCGGGCAGGGCGGCGGACTGATCGACAGCGCGTGTGTGCTGGAAGCGGCAGCCAAGGCGTTGTTGCCGGGCCCGCTGCTCCCGACGGTGGCCGCGGGTGCGGTTGCGCTGCAAGCGGATCCGACACCGAGCAGGGAGGTGTTGCTGCGCCAACTGGCCTCTGGTCGGCCCGCGCTGGTCGTGCTACCCGGCAACGGAGAATTCCACGCCCGGCCCGCCGGTGACGGCTGGGTGATTTCGGGTGCCTCGGACCTCACTGCGGGCGTGTGCTCCGCGAACGTGATCCTGGTGGCTGCCGCGGGCCCGGGCGGCGAGCTGGTGTGGGCGTTGACGAACCCGGAAAGCCCCACGGCCGCAGTGGAAGCCGTTGACGGTACCGATATCGTCACCGATGTCGGCCGACTTCGCCTGACCGATCACCGTGCCGAGGGCGTCCTGGTCGGCATCGACCCCGACCGGGCCGAATGCGTCGTCGTCGGCCTGGTGGCGGCCACCACGGCCGGCATCACCCAATGGTGTGTGGAAGCCGTCACGGCGCACCTGCGCATCCGCGAGCAGTTCGGCAAGGTGATCGGCACCTTCCAGGCGCTGCAGCACAGCGCCGCGATGCTGCTGATCAACAGCGAGCTGGCCACCGCGGCGGCCTGGGACGCGGTGCGCGCCCAGGACGAATCGCTGGAGCAGCACCGCATAGCGGCCGCGGGCGCGGCGGTGATCGCTATCTCGCCGGTGCCCGACCTGGTGCTGGATGCCTTGACGATGTTCGGTGCCATCGGCTTCACGTGGGAGCACGATGTGCACCTGTACTGGCGGAGGGCGATCAGCCTGGCCGCCTCTATCGGCCAGGCGAACCGCTGGGCCCGGAGGCTGGGGCAGCTGACCTGCACCCAGCAGCGGGACATGTCGGTGAACCTGGGTGACGCGGATGCGCAGTTCCGCGCTTGGGTGGCTCAAACCCTGGATGTGGCAACCCAATTGAGCAACGACCAACCCGGGCGGCAGGGCGACTACGAGGACTTCAAGACCGGACCCCAGCGCACCCTGATCGCCGAAGCCGGCCTGATCGCACCGCACTGGCCGCCGCCGTGGGGGGTGGACGCCGGTCCGCTGCGGCAGCTCATCATCGACGACGAGTTCGCCAAGCGCCCCGAACTGGTCCGCCCTTCGCTGGGCATCGCCGAGTGGATCCTGCCGTCGGTGCTGCGGGCGGCGCCGAAGGAACTGCAGGACAAGCTGATCCCGCCGACCCAACGCGGCGAGATCGCGTGGTGTCAGCTGTTCAGCGAACCGGCGGCGGGTTCCGACCTCGCCGCGCTGACCACCCGCGCCACCAAGGTCGACGGTGGCTGGAACATCAACGGGCACAAGATCTGGACCTCGGTGGCGCAGCGGGCGGACTACGGTGCGCTGCTGGCCCGCACCGATCCGGCGGCCAGCAAGCACCGCGGCATCGGCTATTTCATCCTCGACATGCGCACCCCGGGGATAGAGATCCAACCGATCAAGACCGCGACGGGCGAGGCGCACTTCAACGAGGTGTTCCTGACCGATGTCTTCGTGCCCGACGAGATGTTGCTCGGCGACCCGGTCGGCGGCTGGAACCTCGCGATCGCCACCATGGCCGAAGAACGTTCGGCGATCAGTGGTTACGTCAAGTTCGACCGCGCGGCCGCCCTGCGGCGCCTGGCTTCGGAAGCCGGCCCCGACCGTGACGACGCGCTGCGCGCGCTCGGCGAACTCGATGCCTACACCAACGCGATCCGGGCGCTCGGAGTGCGGGAGACCATCCGGCTGCTGGACGGCCAGGCCTCCGGGCCGGCTTCCAGCATCGCCAAGGTGGCGATGAATGTGTTGCTGCGGCGCACCTTCGAGGCGACCCTGCAGCTGACCGGCCGGCTGGCCATGGTCGCGGACTCGGACCCGGCGATCGTCGAACCGTACCTGCACCTCCCCGCCGAGCTGATCGGCGGCGGGACCCGGGAGATTCAACTGAACATCATCGCCCAGATGATTCTCGGCCTGCCGCGCAAATAACCGACAACTGGCCCACATGATGGCCCACAACGAGGAAGCGACATGGGATTACGCGGAGAGGCCGCAATCGTCGGGTATGTCGAATTGCCACCGGAGCGGCTGAACAAGGCCTCGCCGGCACCGTTCGTCCTCGAACAGTGGGCCGAATTGGGCGCGGCGGCACTCGAGGACGCCGGCCTGCCTGGCGACGTCGTGAACGGCATCGCCGCATCGCATCTGGCCGAGTCGCAGATCTTCGTTCCCTCCACCATCGCCGAATACCTGGGTGTGCCGGCCAGATTCGCGGAGCTGGTGGATCTCGGCGGCGCCAGCGCGGCCGCGATGGTATGGCGGGCCGCCGCGGCGATCGAGCTCGGCATCTGTGACGCGGTGTTGTGCGCATTGCCGGCCCGCTACATCACGCCGTCGTCCAAGCAGAAGCCCCGGCCGATCGTGGACGCGATGTTCTTCGGTTCGTCCAGCAACCAATACGGCTCTCCGCAGGCCGAATTCGAGATTCCGTACGGCAACCTCGGCCAGAACGGGCCCTACGGCCAGGTGGCGCAGCGCTATGCCGCGGTGTACGGGTACGACGAGCGGGCCATGGCGAAACTCGTTGTCGATCAGCGGGTCAACGCCAATCACACCGAGGGTGCCATCTGGAAGGACAAGCCGCTCACCGTCGAAGACGTGTTGGCCAGCCCGGTGATCGCGGACCCGCTGCACATGCTCGAGATTGTGATGCCCTGCGTGGGCGGGGCCGCAGTCATGGTCGCCAACGCCGAGCTGGCCCGGCGGGCGCGGCACCGGCCGGTGTGGATCAAGGGATTCGGTGAGCATGTGCCGTTCAAGACCCCCACCTACGCCGAGGATCTGCTGAATACGCCGATGGCGGCGGCGGCCGATACCGCGTTCGGCATGACCGACCTGACCCGCGAACAGATGGACATGGTCTCCATCTACGACTGTTACACGATCACCGTGATGCTGTCGCTCGAGGATGCGGGCTTCTGCAAGAAGGGCACGGGCCTGGACTTCATCGCCAACCACGACCTCACCTTCCGCGGGGACTTCCCGCTCAACACCGCCGGGGGCCAATTGGGTTTCGGTCAGGCCGGATTGGCCGGCGGCATGCATCACGTCTGCGACGCCACCCGCCAGATCATGGGCCGCGCCGGTGCGGCGCAGGTCGCCGACTGCAACCGGGCGTTCGTATCCGGCAACGGCGGAATCCTTTCCGAGCAAACGGCACTCGTCCTGGAAGGCGACTGACGATGAACTTCGACCGGCCCATTCCCGTCAAGACGCCCACCACCGAGCCGTTCTGGGACGCGCTGGCCGAGCACCGCATCGTCATCCAGTACTCACCGTCGTCGCAGACATACGTCTTCTACCCACGGGTGCGGGCACCGCGGACGCTGGCCGATGACCTGGAATGGCGCGAGATCTCCGGCATGGGGACGCTGTACTCCTACACCGTGGCGCGCCGACCGGTCAGCCCCCATTTCGCCGACGCGGTGCCGCAACTGCTGGCGATTGTCGAATGGGACGAGGGGCCAAGGTTTTCCACCGAGATGGTGAATGTCGAGCCGGGCGGGCTGAGTGTGGGGATGCGGGTGCGACCGGTGTTCTTCGACTACCCCGACCACGACGTCACAATGCTGCGCTACGAGCCCGCCTAGGGGTGGTGAGCAGACGCTGAAGCCCCTTTTTCGGTTACGAAAAAGGGGCTTCAGCGTCTGCTCGCGCAAGGGAACGTTACATTTGCGCCCAGACGATCTTGGTCTGCAGGTAGGTGTCGAGGCCGGCCTTGCCGGACTCGTACCCCCAGCCGGACTGCTTGTACCCGCCGAACGGCATGGAGTGGTCGAACTGCATCTGACAGTTCAACCCCACCGTTCCGGCCTTGAGCCGCTTGGCGATTCGGTGCGCACGGCCCAGGTCATTGGTCCAGGCGGTCGCAGCCAGCCCGTAGGTGCTGTCGTTGGCCAGCGCCACCGCCTCGTCCTCGTCGTCGAACGGTATCACCGCGACCACCGGGCCGAAGATCTCCTCCTGGAACAACCGGCTGGTGGTGGCGACGTTGGTGAGCACGGTGGGGCGGATGAAGTAGCCCTTGCGGTCCACGCGATTCCCGCCGGTGACCACCTCGACGCCGTCGGAGCGACCTTGGTCGAGGTAGCCGAGCACCCGGGTCAGCTGCTTTTGGCTGATCAGCGGGCCGATCAGGCTGCCCTCGTCCTTGGGCCCGCCCTGCGGCAGGGCGTCGGCAACCTTGGCCAACTGCTCGACGAACTGGTCGAAGATGCCGCGCTGCACAAAGATTCGCGAGCCGCACACACACGCCTGACCGGAGTGGATGAAGGTGCCGAACGCCGCCATCGGGACGGCCTTGGACAGATCGGCGTCGTCGAACACCACCACCGGCGACTTGCCGCCCAGTTCCAGGGTGACCTTCTTCAGGTTGCTGTCACCCGCGGCATGGACGATCGCGCGGCCGACCTCGGTGGATCCGGTGAAGGCGACCTTCTCGACGTCGGGGTGCGCGGTGATGGCCGCACCGGCGGTGTGGCCGTAGCCCAGCAACAGGTTCGCCACCCCCTCGGGCACGCCCGCCTCGTGCAGGATGTTGTCCAGCACCAGGGCCGACAACGGAGTCTCCTCGGCGGGCTTGACCACGCTGCTGCAGCCCGCCGCCAGGGACGGCGCAAGCTTGGCGCAGAAGTTGAAGACCGGCCCGTTCCACGGAAAGATCAGGCCCACAACGCCGTACGGCTCTTTGAGGGTGTAGGCGTGCTGGTGCGAGTCGATGCCGGTGAGGCCGCCGGTGTGGACGTCGGCCGCGATGCCTTCGATCTTCGTGCACCAGCCGGCGTAGTAGCGGAAGAACTCCGAACCCACCGTCACGGTGCCCTGGGCCTGCAGCGGGGTCATGCCGGCGTTCAGCGACTCGAGCTCGGCGAGCAGTTCGGCGTTCTGATCGATCAACTCGCCGACCCGCCACAGGATTTTGGCCCGCTCACTTGGCGGCTTGTCCCGCCATACGCCTGACTCGAAGGATTCCCGCGCGCGCTTGACGGCGTCCTCGACGGCTTCGGGACCACAGTCCTTGAACTCGGTGACCTGCTCTTCGGTGGCGGGATCGACTACCGCAATCGTTTCACCGGTACCGGGTCGTTCGCGGATCTCGTCCAAAACAGCCTGGACCGCCATTCGTACTCCTCCTTGAGTAGCTACCTCGTCATGGCGAGGTTATGCGCTTAACCAACCAATGTCCAGCGCCCCGATCGCGCGGTGTCACGTCGACGAGCGCACCACGACCCGAGCGATATCGGTGATGTCGGGCGATGGCGGGGACGGATACCCCAGCTTCTCGTACAGCTCGGCGATCGCCGCGTCGGCCAGCGCGCGGGGATTGAATTCAACCGAGGTCAGTGGCGGCGTGCTGACCACACCCATGGGGCTGGCGTCGACACCGATCACCGCCAAGTCCCCGGGGCACTGCAGTCGCGCGGCATGGATGCCGTACAGGACGACGCAGGCGATGTCGTCACTCTGCGCGCACACCGCGGTGACGCCGTCGCGGACCCAGCCCCGGACCACGTCGGCGGCGTTGTCCACCGCGATCTCGGCCACACATACCAGTGGCAGGCCGCGTGATTCGACAGCACGGGAGACCCCGTCGAGCCAGTAGTCACCCAGCGCACGCCACTTGGGGCTGCCGCCATAGGCAAAGGCGATCTGCCGATGCCCGCGCGACACGAGGTGCGCCACCCGCATTTCGCCTACGGCGAGGTGCGGGTCGCCGAGGGAGGGCAGTGTCCCGATCTCGACATAGGGGATGTCCGCTGCTTTCACCGCGCGCGCAGCGGCTTCGCTCAGCGGAAAGAGACTGGTCACCGCCACCGGGTCGAGATTTTCGATCGCGTCGACGACGTGATGGTTGTCCTCGGTCTCGAAGATCTGCACTTGCAACAAACCCAGTCGCGCCAGTTCCGTGGTCATCCGGGAGCCGGCCTGGATCGGCATGTCACCCACCGCGATGTGCGGCACTACGAAAAGAACGACGCCGCTCTTGCCGCGAGCGAGATTGCGGGCCGCCATGTTCGGGCGGTAGCCGAGCAATTTCGCGGCGCGGTTGACGGCATCCCGGGTCTGCGCGGAGATCCGACGGCCTTCGGCGTTGTTGAGCACATAGCTGACGGTGGCTGTCGAGACGTCCGCCAGGCGAGCAACATCGGCGGTGGTGGGCCGCACACCTTTGTCCCCGCTCAACTCGTCACCTTCCGGGCGCCGTGATGCCTCATGGTGGCACGCGCCGTCGCGTCGCAGCGCGCAATACCCCATCCCCGGGTCTCGCTGGGTCCTCGCAGCAATTGACTAATAGTCTTTAATACAGGGCCATCCGTCGCATTGAAAACATGCGTTCTACCTCGTAATACCGTTGACACCGCAATCCAAGCCATTGTCTACTAGTCATCGGAAAAGGGGTGCAGGCGATGGACAAAGACAATCTGATCCTGATCAGCGTCGACGACCACATCGCCGAACCGGCGGACATGTTCGAGGCGCACGTGCCCGCGAAGTACAAGCACCTCGCCCCACGGGTGGTCATCGAGCCGGACGGCATCCAGCAGTGGTACTACGGCGAGGTCCGCGGTCGGAACATGGGCCTCAACGCAGTCGCGGGCAAACCCCGGGAGATGTACAACGTCGACGCCTCGCGCTACGACGAGATGCGCCCGGGCTGCTTCAACGTCGACGAGCGGGTGCGCGACATGAACGCCGGTGGGCAGTTGGCCGGTTTGAACTTTCCGAACTTCACCGGATTCTCCGGCCAGGTGCTCAACCAGGGCCCGGACCGGGACGTCAACCTGGTGATGATCAAGGCGTACAACGACTGGCACGTCGACGAGTGGTGTGCCGCCTATCCGGGACGGTTCATCCCGTGCGGCATCCTGCCGCTGTACGACGTGGAAGAAGCGGCCAAAGAGGTGAAACGACTGGCGGACAAGGGCTGTCACGCGGTGACGTTCTCGGAGAATCCGGAAGCATTGCAGATGCCCAGCATTCACACCAAGTACTGGTACCCCCTGTTCGAGGCCGTGTGTGACAACAACACGGTGTTGTGCACCCACGTCGGCTCGGCCTCGCGTTCGCCGATGGTGTCCATGGACGCACCGGCCAGCGTGATGATGACCGCCTCATCGATGATGAGCATGTTCACCTTCACCGAACTCATCTGGGCGGAATTCTGGGCCGACTTCCCGGCGCTGAAATTCTCACTCACCGAGGGTGACGTCGGCTGGATGCCGTACTTCCTGTGGCGGGCCGAGCATGTCTACAACTGGCATTCGGGCTGGACCCTGGCCAAGTTCCCGCGGGGTTACCGCGGCCCCGCCGACGTGTTCCGGCGGCACTTCTACACCTGCTTCATCAGCGACAAGGTCGGCGTGCAGAACATGGACTGGTTCAACGAGGACATGCTGTGCTGGGAGTCCGACTTCCCGCATTCCGACAGCAACTGGCCGTTCGCGCCGGAAGATGTGGTCGAGACGATGGGCCATCTGGATGACACCGTGATCGACAAGATCACCCACGAAAACGCGATGGCGGCATATTCTTTCGACCCGTTCCGGCACATCCCGAAGGAGCAGGCCCGAGCCGGCCGGCTGCGTAGCCAGGCCACCGATGTGGACGTGGTGACGCACGTCGGCCACCAGGCCAGCCAGCGCGACCGGGACGCCTGGACCCGGATGACTCAGTTCGCCCTGCAGGCGCAGGGCGCCAAGCCGGTGACGGTGGAGGCGGCCGGGATAGCCCGACGTGCGACCACCCTGGGCAATTGAACGGGCATCCGAGCGTGGCGCCAACGACGGCTTTCGACGGCTGGCGGGTGCTCGAACTGTCCAACGGAATCGCGGCGGCATACGCGGGGAAGATGTTCACCGACGCGGGGGCTGAAGTCGTCAAACTCGAATCAGCACACGGCGATTCACTGCGCCACTGGTCGGCTGGTGGCGGGCCGCCCGGTGCGCTGTTCGGTTACCTTGCCGCCGGCAAGAAGTCGGTGGTCGGCCCGCGCAAAGAACTGGCCGCGGCGCTGCTTGCCGGTGCCGACGTGGTGCTCACCGACCTGACCGACGGGTGGACGCTGGACCGCATCACGGCCCATACCCGTCCCACGACCGTGGTGGTCGCCGTGACGCCGTTCGGGACGACGGGACCATACGTCGACGATCAGGTGGTCGCCAACGAGTTCATCCTGCAGGCTCTGTCCGGTTCGATCGCCAGCCGCGGCTGGCCGGGCGACGAGCCCGTCCAAGCGGGCGGCCGACTCGGCGAGTGGCTGGCCGGCACTTTCGCGGCGGCCGCCGCGGCGGCGACGGCGCGGCAGGCCCGGCGACGTGGGCGGGGCGAAATCGTCGACGTGTCAACGTATGAGGCGATGGCGATCGCCATGGGTGGGCTGCCCGCCATGTCGGCCAGCGTGATGGGCCCCGACTCCCTGATGAACTCCCGCAGCCTGGAACTGCCGTCGATCGTTCCGACGGCCGACGGGTTGGTCGGCTTCTGCACCATCACCGCTCAACAGTTCCAGGACTTCCTGGGGCTGATCGAGCGGCCCGACCTGATCGACGACCCGGACTTGGCAGCTGTCGACGGTCGCATCGCCCGCCGCGACGAGTTCCTCGGTATGGTCACCGACTGGACGCAGCGGCGCACCACTCAGGAGATCGTTGATCTGGCGGTCGCCTTCCGAATTCCGGTGGCGCCCATTGCCACTCCCTCTACCTTGCCCGCCGTCGACCACTTTGTGCAACGCGGCGTGTTCGTCGAATCACCGCTCGGCGTTCTGCAACCGCGACCGCCCTACCGTGGCGAGGCGGTCGCGACCAAACCCCCCGGGCGCGCGCCCGATCTTGGTGCCGACACCGTGCGGTGGCCCCCGCGACCCGACCACGCCAACCCCGTTGCCGCCGATGCACTTCCGTTGTCCGACATCCGCGTAGCCGATTTCACCGCGTTCTGGGCCGGGCCCTTCGCCACCCAGTTCCTCGGTGCGCTCGGCGCCGACGTCATCAAGGTCGAGGGAGTGCGCCGCCCCGACGGCATGCGGTTCTCCGCGGCCCGCCCGCCCAGCTGGGAGCAGTGGTGGGAATGGGGTCCGGTGTTCCTGTGCAGCAACAACAACAAGCGCGGGACCAGTGTGGAACTGGGCACCGAAGCCGGCCGTGCCGTGGCGCTCGATCTCATTGCGGCAAGCGATCTCGTCATCGAGAACTTCTCGCCGCGGGTGATGGAGAATTTCGGTTTGGAGTGGGCGACGGTGCACGCGGCGAATCCGCGCGCGGTCATGGTCCGGATGCCGGCGTTCGGGCTCGACGGGCCGTGGCGGGACCGGGTGGGGTTCGCGCAAACGATGGAGCAGGCCACCGGAATGGCCTGGATGACCGGACATGCCGACGGGCCGCCCCTGATCCCGCGCGGGGTGTGCGACCCGATCGCCGGACTGCACGCCGCCTTCGCCGCCGTTGCGGCGCTGGTCATCCGCGATCGGAACGACATCGGTGTACATGTCGAGTCGACGATGGCGGAAGCCGCCCTCAACGTCGCCGCGGAGATGCTGGTGGAGTACTCCCGCAACGGGATCGAATTGCGCCGCAACGGGAATCGTGGACCCGGAGCGGCGCCGCAGGGCATCTACCCGTGCCAGGGCGAGGACCGGTGGGTTGCCCTGGCAGCCACGGACGACGCCGGACGTCGTGCGCTGGCCGAACTGATCGGCCGGCCGGATCTGGACCCCGACGAGGCCACCTGGCGAGATCGGGCCGACGAACGCGACAAGCTCATCGCGGACTGGGCCGCGCGCCTCGGCGTGGCCGACGCCGTCGACGCGCTGCGCGCCTGTGGCGTGGCCGCCGCGCCGGTGAAGCCACCGGCCGACCTGCTCACCGACCCACAACTGCTGTCCCGGGGCTTCTGGGAACGGGTCGATCACCCGGCCGCGGGTTCGTTTTTGTGTACCGGCATGCCCTTTGCGTTTGTCGGGAAACCACGGCGCTGGATCCGCCGGGTCGCGCCCCTGTACAGCCAACACACCGGCGAGGTCCTGACCGGCCTGTTGGGTTACAGCGCAGCGCAACTGGCCGCGTTGACGGCCTCGGGCGTCACCGCATCGCGGCCGGCGGGACTGTGACATGGCAGTCACGCTGTGCGTGCCGCCCCGCCCGGGAGAACTGTGCGCCCCCGTGCGCTTTCTGCTGCGTCAGGATTCGGTGGTGCTGGAACTGACCGCGCGGCACCGCATCACCGGTGTCGAATGGGACGAGGACGAACAAGCCGTCGCAATGCTCGTCGAGATCACCGACCCGCAGACCGCGCGGCCGGTAGATGTGCGGATCGACGTCGTCAAGGCGGGAGCGCCATCCGCCGACGGCCGGTCGCGGCTGATCGGGCGGGTTGTCCGGGACGGCCGTGACTATGCCGTCGTAGGCACCTACCTCGGTGTCGTGGCGGACGAAAACTGAAGGCACAGGAGCGAAGTGAGCGGCACAACCAAGCCCACCGCGGCGATCGTCGGTGTGTACAACACCCGGCAAGGTCGCCGGCTGGACGGCGAGACCTCGCGCAGCCTGGCGATTCAGGCCATTCGCGGCGCCCTCGACGACGCGGGCCTGACCCTTGACGACGTCGACGGGATCAGCGCCGGCCCGATGTCCACGGCGCTGATCTACGACCTGCGCATCGGGCCGGCCTGGCAGGGACTGGGTTTCGGAGTCGGCATGATCACCGAGGCCGCTACGGCGATCGAACACGGCATGGCCGATGTGGTGGTGCTGGTCGCAGCGCAGGCCGGCGAGTACCGCGACCACGAAGCCACCGCACCGTGGACCAGACCGGAGAACGAATTCGTCGCACCGTGGGGCATGTTCACCACCGCCGAGTTCGCGCTGATCGCCCGGCGGCACATGCACGTCTACGGCACCACGAGGGAACAACTGTCGATCGTGGCGGCCACCATCCGCAACAACGGCTCCCGCAACCCGGAAGCCGTTTACTACCAACGCGGTCCGTTCCAGCCGGACGACATCACCGCGTCGCGCCTCATCGCCGACCCGTTTCATCTTCTCGACTGCGCGACCACATCAGAAGGTGGCTGCGCACTGGTATTGGTCAACCTGGCGAAGACCCAAAGCTCGGCGACACCCATCTACATCCTGGGCAGTGGCGCGGATTTCCATGGGCCGTCGTATCAGCACCCGCCCGCCTGGGATCTGGTGGGCCGCAGCGGTGATCACGTCAACGGTGTGGTGGGCCGGCGCGCCGCCGACCGGGCATTCGCGCACGCGGGCCTGCGCCGCGATGACGTGGACGTGCTGGAACTCTACGACCCGTTCTCGTTCGAGATAATCCGCCAGTTGGAGGCTTTCGGCTTCTGCGGCGAGGGCGAAGGCGGACCCTTCGTCGCCGACGGCCACATCGACATCGGGGGCAGTCATCCGATCACCACGGACGGAGGAACCATGTCGTTCAGCCACGCTGGCGCCAACCCACAGATGATGCAGCGGGCGGTACGCGCCGTCACGCAACTGCGCGGCGAGGGCGGCGATCTGCAGGTGCCCGACGCGCACGTGGCCCTGTGCAGCAACGGGGGAGCGGGCGCCCTGTTCACCACGGTCCTGCTCCTCGGAGACGAGCCGCGGTGAACGCCGGAAACCTGCTGCGGCCACAGACTGGTGCCGTTCCGCACGCCGCGAGCCACCTCAGCGCCGCGTTCTGGGACGCTTGCCGATCCGAAGAGCTGAAATACCAACGCTGCCAAGGTTGCGGCGCGGCGAACTTCCCACCGACCGAGCACTGCCGACACTGCCTGTCTGACGAGCTGGCGTGGCTGTCCAGTGCCGGGTTCGGCGAAATCTACAGCTGGACAATTGTTTACCGACCGGTCACGGCGGAATTCGAACCTCCCTACGCGCCGGCGATCGTGACCCTGGACGAGGGTTACCAGATGCTCACCAACGTGGTTGGCGTCCCACCCGACGAGGTAGCGGTCGGCATGCGCGTACGTGTCCAATTTCACGCCGTGACAGACGATCTCACGCTGCCCTACTTCACCAAGTCGCCGTGAGTCCCCGGCGCACGTCGAACGGCCTGCCGGTGACGGCCTACCTGGTGCTGGGTGTGCTTGCGGCCAACGACGAACAGCTCACTGCCGGCGAGATCAAGATGCGCGCCGAACTCTCGGTGGGCCACTTCTACTGGTCGCCCTCGGTGAGTCATGTGCGGCGCGAACTGATCCGGTTGCTGGAACGGGGCATGGTCAACGAGATCCAAGCCCAGTCCGGCAAGCGGGCGATTACCCTGTACCAAACGACCGAGTCGGGCGTCGACGGGCTGCGCCGCTGGGTGCAGCACTTCCCCGGCGAGGACCAGGTGGTCATCAAGCATCCCGTCATCCTGCGGACCTGGCTGGCCCGCGGTGAGGACCCCGAACGCGTGGTCGACACCCTGAATCTGCATCTCGAGGCGACGCGAGCCCGGTTGGACGAAGCGCTGTGGTCCAGGCAGCGGTCCCGCGAGCTCGGCATCCCCGACGATCCCGATCACCGCTACTCGCTCGCAGTACTCGACTACGCCATCCGCGGCCTGTATGCAGAAATCTCCAACATCGCCCAGCTGCGAGACGAGATCGCCACGGGCACAACGCGAGACCCGGTCCGGCGAGTCAAACGGCCCAAGGGGCAGATCCGCCGCCGCGGGACCGGTTGACCCAGCGTCAGCCCCCCACCATGATCAGGCCGCCGTCCACGGCCAGCAACTGGCCGGTGATGAATCCCGAGCCGGACCCGGCCAGGAATACCAGCACCGGTGCCAGGTCTCGCCGTGGGTCTCCGAGTGCACCGCCGAGCGGAATCCTGGTCTTGAGTTGCTGGTCGATCAGGGGACCCGCCTCCGGACCGAGAAAATCCCGCAATCGGTCGGCCCCCGGCGTCTGCACGGCCGGTGCCAGCGCGTTCACGGTGATCTTGTCCGACGCCCAGGCTTGAGCCGCCGACCGGGTCCAGGCTTGTACCGCGCCCTTGGTCGCGGCGTAGACGGCCGAGATCGGGCTGCCCATCACGGCCTCGGACGACCCGAAATTGATGATCCGACCGCCCTTACCCTTCATCACGGTGTAGGCGGCCTGGTTGGTGAGGATGGTCGCTTTCACATTGGTGTCCAACAGGAACGAGATCTCGTCGGCGCCGATGTAACCGGGGATACCCGGCTGCCACAGGCCGGCGGCGTTCACCAGCACATCCAGTCCGCCCAGGTGTTCGGCGGCGGCCTGCACCATCGACGCAACCGCGTCGGCGTCGCGCACGTCGCACTGCAGCCAGGTCGCTTCGAGTCCGTCCGGCGGGGGTGTCTGGTGATACGTCGCCACGACCTCAGCGCCCGCCTCGGTCAGCGCCGCGACCGCTGCCGCGCCGATGCCGGTGGCGCCACCGGTAACCAGAATTCGCCGGCCTTGCAACGTCGTCGCCTCTGACATGTGGAGAACGCTAACCGGGGTTCGGGCAATATCGGTAGTTATGGCGCTACTGCTCTGGGATCAGCACACTTGCCTGCCCCTGCAGGCGGATGCCGAAGTCGACCCGCTTGCCCGGTATCAACGGCGCGGCGGCGCATTGCTCTCGGTCAATGCCGGCTATTCACCGCACGGTTTCCACGACACCGTGGCGCTGCTGCACCACTTCCGCGGTGCGGTAAATGCTCATCGGAGCCTGGAGCTGGCGGCCACCGCCGAAGACGTCAAAACCATTGCGGGCGCGGATCGTATCGCGGTGGTCTTCGACCTGGAAGACTCCCACCCCGTCGACGACGACCTGGACAACCTGGCAGTATTGGCCGAGCTCGGAGTGCGGACTCTGTTACCCACGTACAACCACGCCAACCGTGCCGGCAGCGGCTGTCTGGATAGCGAGGACGGCGGTCTGACGGCCTGGGGTCGTTCGATCGTCGCGGAGATGAACAACGTGGGCATCGTCCCGGACGGTTCGCACTGCAGCGCCCGGACCGGACTCGACATGTGCGAAGTTTCCAACGGCCCAGTCATTTACAGCCACTCCTGCATGCGGACGGTCTGGGACCACCCGCGCAACATCAGCGATGAGCAGGCACGGGCATGCGCGGCCACCGGTGGGGTCATCGGCATCACGGGTGTCGGCATTTTCCTCGGCCCCAACACCCCCACCCTCAAGGCCATGACTCGGCATCTGGAGTACGCGGTGGACCTGGTCGGCATCGACCATGTCGGTATCAGCAGCGACCATTCCTTCGACTACGCCGATTTCGTCGCGGAATTCACCCGAAACCCGCACCTGTTCGACGACAGCTACACCCGCTGGGGCACTATCCAGTGGATGCCGCCCGAGACGCTGCTGATGCTCGCGGAGCATCTCGGGCGGCGTGGCTGGCGCGCCGAGGACATCGCGGCGGTGCTCGGCGGGAACTTTCTTCGCGTGGCCGAGCGCGCCTGGCGCAACTGACCCGGCGAGAGCTAGGTGCGCACGGCGACCGACGACAGAAGATCGGCCAGCCGGTCCGGTTGGTCGACCATCGAGAAGGTCCGAGCGCCGGCGATCACCTCGAGCCGGGCATTCGGGATGGTCGCGGCGAGGCGACGCCCGTCCTCGAGTTCGAAGAACGCGTCATCCGCGGACCAGGCGATCAGCGCGGGCTTGTCGAACCCGGGCAGTCGGCGCGCGACATCCAGGGTGACCTCGGTGCGCAGCGAAAGCGACAGCTGGCGAAGGTCTTCGGCCACATCCGGGTCTGACAAAGCCGGCCGCACCCAGATCTGGGTCAGGTCGTCGATATCGGTGTACGCCAGACCTTCGTAGGCGCGCCGGCGCGCGACCGGCGCGCGCATCGTTTGAATCGCCGTCCTGAACAACGATTTCGACTTGGCCGCCAGGATTACCGGCTTGAGGATGGGCGGCGGGAAATGCTCGAACGCGTCGCAACTGGTGAGCACCAACGCTCCGAGGCGGTCCGGGTGATGTGCGGCGACGAGTTGGGTCACCACCCCACCGGTGTCGTTGCCGACCAGGACGACGTCCTCGAGGTCGAGAGCGGCCAGTACCTCGGCCACGCTGCCGGCCACGCCGGTGATGGTTTGGTCGGCGCCCCGGCGCAGCGGTGTCGGATGTGCGCCCAGCGGCCAGGTGGGGGCGATGCAGCGCAGGCCGCGTGCGGCCAGCCGCTCGCTGACCGGGCGCCACAACTGCCCGCCCATCATGTACCCGTGCACGAACACGACGGGCCTGCCGTTTTCGGGTCCCGTTGCTTCGAAATGAATGGTTCCGGCGCTAATGTCGATCGTTGGCATGGATCACTCCCACTAGAGATATACTTACAAACAGTCTGTCTGTCCGTAAGTTACCAACAGGTTGTATGGAAATCAAGAGGCGCACGCAGGAGGAGCGTTCCGCGGCAACCCGCGAAGCGCTGATAACGGCTGCGCGCAAACTTTTCGGGCAGCGCGGCTATGCGGACGTGGGGACCCCGGAGATCGCGAAAGAGGCCGGCGTCACCCGCGGTGCGATGTATCACCAATTCACCGACAAGGCAACGCTTTTCCGCGATGTCGTGGAGACGGTGGAACAGGACGTGATGGCCCGGATGGGGGGCCTGGTGGCCGCGTCCGGTGCGGTGACGCCGGCCGACATGATCCGGTCGGCGGTCGACGCCTGGTTGGAGGTGTCCGGTGATCCCGAAGTGCGGCAGTTGATCCTGTTGGACGCGCCGGCCGTGCTGGGCTGGGCCGCCTTCCGCGACGTCGCGCAGCGCTACAGCCTCGGGATGACCGAACAGCTGATCACCGAAGCCATCAAGGCGGGCCAACTCGGGAAGTTGCCGGTGCGGCCGCTGGCCACCGTGCTGATCGGCGCGCTCGACGAGGCGGCCATGGCCATCGCGACCGCCGACGACCAGAGGCGGGCCCGCGAGGAGGTCGGACAGGTGTTGCACCGGTTGATCGACGGGATGCTCGAGGACCGCGAATAGGATCAGCGGCTATTGCCGCTGCCGTCACTTCACCGCTGCGATCGTTCTCCGGGACAGTTCGGTGGCGATGTCGCACGGGTTGGGGAATGGCTTCCTGACGAACTGGATCGACCACTCGAAGAAGTCGTCCTGATACTGAATGCCGACGTCGCAAAGGCGGGTGCCGAGCCGATCGGTGGCCACCGCGATGTAACCACTGTGCCCGTCGACGTTGATGTCGCTGACCGACGAGCGACTGAGGTCCTCGTTCTTGCGTTCACGCCCGATCGGGCTGCCGCGAAACCAGCTGAACGAAAACCAGGGTCCGTCGATGCTGCCGTTGACCAGCCATTGACAGCCCAGCGGGTTGCGGGCGGTCAACACAAGTCCGGCCACACCGGTGAGTTCGGCGATTGTTTGGTCGGTCACGCCGCCGCATTCGGGGAAGGACGGACCGTGCCTGGCCTGCTTGCTGGTGGTCGACGACGGCCACGAAGGGCCGGCAGGGCCGGCCGGCTGGTGCGACCCGCCGGGGCAGGCGGTCAGCAGCGGCAGCAGGGCCAGCACGAGGTAGCGGCGGCATCCGAACATTTCAGCGCTCACCGACTGAAGGCATTGTTCATCCGCCGTTTCAAGGCGTCGTCGAAGCGACGGTAGGTGTGCCGCAGGGCATCTCCGGGCCAGTGGTCCGCGACGAGTTCGGCGGGCAGCTGGGGATCGCGCTGCAGATGCCGGATCGCCGCGACCGACAACGCGAACTTGTCGGCGATGCTGTGGGCCGATCCGTCGGTGTTGTTGTCGAGTGCGGCATTCATTGCCTCGATGAGTACCCTGGCGTCGCTGGCCCAGTCGTCGAGAGCGAACAGTGCACGCATCTTGTCCGCACCGATGGCGGTCACCGCGCGGTGGAAATGGGTGCACTGCCGGTCCAGCACTGAGCGATATGCCGGAAGGCGCTGCGGGTCAAAGTTATCCGGCCGAATCCAAACGCCTTCTCGCAGCTCGGCCAGATGCAGCGCGGTCGCGGCCTTGCGTAGTTCGAGGCGGTCGGCGGCCGAACGGCGCTCCAGCGCGACGACCGCCAGTTCCCACGTTCCGTCCCATGCGCCACCAGCTACGGTCCGGGACGCTTCGTCGACGCGCTGCCGCCGATCGAGCAACCGGCCGGCAAGGGCGTAGCTGCCGTCGTCGCCAGTCAGTTCGCCGTTGGAAACCATTCGCCACAAACAGGTCCGGGCCGCACCATCGCTGATGTCGAACAGCGAGGCGATTGCGACCAGCTCCGCCACGGTGAGACGGCCCTCGTCGGAACCCAGCAGTGCTGATGCGAGGACGGAACGCGCGCTGAGCGGTCGATTACCGATCAACTCGCGGACGCGAGCCGCAGTTGCTGCCGCCATCCCCATATCTTCGCTGATGGACCGTCATATCACTAAATAATTGACACGTGACTATTATAGTGTGATACTTGGCCATGGCCACGCCGACGGAACCGTTGGATGCCGGCTCGGTTGCCGGCTTGGTTGCAGATGACGCCGAGATCGTCCGCCGGGTCTTGGCGCATATCGATGCCGGCACCACCGACGAGGGTGTCGCCTGGCGCGAGCCCGTCGAAAACTATTTGGATCCAACACGATTCGCTGCTGAAATGCGGATGTTGCGAGCCACACCGAGCGTATTCGTTCCCTCGGCGGCGATTCCGAATCCAGGCGACCACGTCGAACGAACCGCATTCGGTGTGCCGCTGTTCGCGGTACGGGGTCGCGACCATCGGGCGCGGGTCTTCCGCAATGCCTGCCGCCACCGCGGTTTCGCACTGGTCGAGGGCGCTGGATGCGCCAAGGCGCTGGTGTGCCGGTACCACGGCTGGACCTACCGGCTGGACGGTTCGCTCGCGCATGTGCCACATCGGGAGGCATTTCCCGATCTCGACATGGCGGCGCGCGGGCTGGTCGAGGTGCCCAGCCGTGAGGTGGACGGGCTCATCGTCATCGAAGGACTCTCGGGCGGCTTCGCGCAGTCAACCGGCGATGCGGCGTCGGCGTGGCTGACCGACGGCAGGGCTTGGCGCGACAAGCTGGTGCCGGCGCGGCAGTTGGTGCAGGTGGATTCGACGCTGCGGGCAATGAACTGGAAGGTGCTCGTCGAGCAGTTCCTGGAGGGTTACCACATCCGCTGGACCCACCAGAACACCTTCTTCCCGCTGCAGTACGACGACCTGAACGTGGTGGAGCAGTTCGGTGCGAATTGCCGAATCACCTACCCGTACCGCAACGTCGAACGCCTGCGCGATCGTCCGGAGAGCAGCTGGACGACGGACGCCCGGGTCACGTATCTGTATCAGCTGTTCCCCAACGTGATGCTGGCGACGTTCCCGGACTTGATGCTGGTGGTTGTGATCGACCCGGTCGACGTCGGTCACAGCACCGTGGTGATCTACTCGCTGGTCAAACCGGAGGTTGCCGAGTGGGTTTCCGGTGCCGGCCGCGATGCCGCGGGCACCCTCGTCGCCCGTGGTGCGATCGAGGACAACGAGATGTCCGAGGGTGTGCAGCGTGGTTTGCATTCGGGGGCAAATGAATTCGTCGAATTCGGTCGCCACGAGAGCGCGATAGGCCACTTCCATGCGGTGCTCGACGAGCGCCTAAGTCAGGTGTGAGCGCCTACGGGGTCTTCAGGAATACGTCGTTGAAGGTCACGGTACGCAACTTCCGGTCGCGGATGATCTCGACGAGCTGCGGATAGACGTGGGTGACCGGCAGATGGTTGAGGTGTCCGATCACGATGGCCTGCGGCGTGAAGTACTGGTCGGCCATCTTGACGATGTATTCCTCGGTGATCAGCGTCGAGTCCGACAGCGACCCCGACCACAGCACCGGGAGGCTGTATCCGAGGTCGGCGGCCACCGAGTCCACCTCGGGGTTGTGCTTCGCATAGGGCGGCCGCCAATAAGGCTTGGCGGCAACGCCGTACGTTTTCTTGAGGAATTCGTCGTTGCGCATCAGCTGCTTGGCGATCTCGCCCTTCGGCAAGGTGGTGAGGTCGGGATGCGACCAGGTGTGGTTGCCGAGTTCGATCTGCCCGGATTCAACCAATGGCCGGAGCATGGCCAGGTTGTCGGTCCAGGAGTCGTAGGTGCCGTTGACGAAGAACGTCAGCCGGATGCCGGTGTCCTTGGCGAACTGCGTGTAAGCCCGCACCACCTCGCTGTTGGTGCCGTCGTCGACGGTGAGCGCCAGCAGGTCGCCGTTACCCGGAAGCTGGCTCAGCACGCCACCGCCGGGCAGTCGCACCCGCGCCGACGGAGGCGGCGGTGGCAGCAGCCCCGCCACGGTCGGCCCGGCCGGAGGCGCCAGTTCAGCCGGAGTTTGAGCGAATGTGCGCGGCTGCGGATCGACCATGCACCGCGCGAGACCCACACTGGCAACGGTGGAGACAGCGAGGGAACCAAGGAAACGGCGTCGGCTCAGCTCGGACATGCGCCGGCCACCATCAATCGCCCGGCGCACCGTGAACCAGGCGTGCCCACAATCACGCTACAACCCCGGTTGACCTGCGACGACACCACAGCAGCGAACCGTACCATGCGCTACCTCGTTTTCCGGTGCGGAACGCCGCACGGCCACCCACCTGTTGCGGCGGTCATAAAGCTGCGACGCTGAAAAGGGAAAAAGGAGTAACCAATGACTGTCACCGTTGTCGACGCCGGGCCCCACAGGGTGAGCCGGTCAGTTGAGGTCGCCGCACCGGCGGCCGAACTGTTCGCGATGGCCGCCGATCCGCGGCGCCACAGTGAGCTGGACGGCTCCGGCACGGTCCGGGACAACGTCAAGGCGCCGTCCCAGCTCGCCGAAGGTTCGAAGTTCTCGACCAATATGCGCATGCTCGGGGTGCCGTATCGCATCACCAGTACGGTGACCGAATTCAAGCCGGACGAGGTGATCGAATGGCGGCATCCACTCGGTCACCATTGGCGCTGGGAGTTTGAGTCGCTGTCACCGACACGGACCCGAGTCACCGAGACATTCGACTATTCCAGGGCCGGCTCGCTCAAGAACAAGCTGAAGTACTACGAGCGAATGGGTTTCGTGAAGTCCAACGCCAGCGGCATCGAGTCGACACTGGCCAAGCTGCGCGACCGCTACCCGACCGGTTGACCTCAGGCCGGGTCAGCCGCGTCCCACGGCACCACGCCGGAAACCCAGTGTGACAACTGTTCCACTTCGTCGTTGCGGTGCAGGTGCCGTGGTGGTGTGGCGAACGTGGAATAAGGACGGCAGCGAATCACCACCCGGTGTTCGCGCTCGCACATGGCCAGGACCGACGGACGCGCCTCCTCGCCGAGTGGCTGGCCGGACATCCGGCCCGCCACCGCCATCATCACGTCCACCGCCAGGTCGCGGTCGTCGTCCAGCACCGCATCCGCGTAGACCTGCAGGTAACTGAACGGCCACCGCTCATCGAGTACGCACAGCCCGATCTTTCGATCGCGCTCGATGATCCGGGCCTTGCCGCGCCCCGCCATCGTGGACACCAGCAGTTCGTCATCGTCGGTCGGGATGTAGTAGACGATCGACATGGCGGGGCCGTCGTTGCGGCGCCGGTAGCCGAACACCGCCGTGCGGTGGGTGCGGACGAATTCACGGCGCTCGGAGGGCAGCATGTCGCGGTCGGTGGGAGCCAGAAACGGCTCCGCGGCCAGGGGTAGCAGCATGGCGAATCGTCCTCGATGGCAGGGGTGTTGACCCTGAGCATATTTCGCCCACCACGGCGATCTCGCACGTTGCCGCTCAGGCGCATCCCGGTGGACCGACGCGCCGGCCCACCGGGCGTGCATCCTGTCGTTCCTGCTGCACCACGGCTTCGCGCCCAAGGACGCCGACCGCAGTTACGCCACGCTATTGGGGATCAGCGGCAGCCGCTCATTCCCCGAAGCCCGAGGGCACCGGCGCCGGTGCGCTCCCGCCGAGGCGACTGGCCGCGAATGCCGCGCCCTGGTCGATCATTGCCCCGTCGTCGGCGTAAGTGTTGTGCGCGGCGAAGTTGAGCCCCTCCGAGCACACCGGGTCGTCGGTGGCGCAGACCTTCATCGTCTTCGCCTGGTACAGCGGGCCGATCGCCACCGGCGGCTGGCCGAGGAATTCCATCGCGCGCACGTTCGGCAGGCCGAACAGGACGACCGAGGAAACGTGATCGGCCACAGCGGGATCCAGCGGTTTGGGAACGGTCGCCGGGTCGATGCCGTCCGGCACTGCGGCCGACGTCACGAAGCCCATCACGGCTGCACCTTGTGAGAAGCCACCGAGAACCATCTTGGTCTTGGGGCAGGCCGCGGCCATGGAGTTGACGTGCGCGCCCGCGTCGCGCACACCGTCGACGCCGGTCGCCCATTCGTCACTGGCCGGGTAGTTGACGGGGTACACATCCATTGACTGCGCGCCGAGGCGGGGGCGCAGGTTGTCGACGAACGCCTGTCCCGTCGGGCCGACACCGGGCTCCTCGCCGGTGCCGCGGGCGAATACCACCTCGACATCCGGACAGGCGGCGGATGCGGTGGGAACAGGGGAACCGGAGATCACGGAAGCGCACAGACCCGATGCTGCGACTGCCGCGGGAGCGAGGATACGAGCGAGGCTACGTGCATTCATGCCGCAGTAGGTGCCCACGGAACAACCTCCTAAAACAACATTTTCGACGGTGGGGCGAAATCATTGGCATAGGACCTTGACCAGCTTAGACGCCCTTTCACAGCAATGCTCGATGCTGGCTCTCGGCTGTCATTCGGCTGTGAGTATGTTGGGAGATCCCACCCTGGGTAACACCTCCTCCACCAGCAGCCGCAGGCTGGCCCAACCGTCGTCGATGGGAAGGCCGCCGACCAGCGGGTTCATCACGATGTCCTGGCGCCCGGCGCGGATCTGCGCGATCAGCTGCTCGGGGGTGAGGATTTCGACGTGGTTGAGTTGACGGAGTTCCTCGATCGAAGCGGCGGGCGCCTCATTGGGGCGCGGTACGTCGCGCCGCTTCCAGCCGCTGTACTCGCGCGCCTCGTTCATGATGAACGGCCCGTAACGCGACCAGGCTTCGTCCGGATCGGGGTGCAGCAGCGTGACAGTGCTGCCGTTCTCCGGGTGATAGACGAATCCCGTTGCGCCATGGTCGCGCAACTCTTGCTGGTAAATCGCGGCCAGCTCCGGCATCGCCATCGGTGGTGAGAACGGCAACCCGAAGCGCGCCGCGCGTCGGGCCGCCGCCGGCGTCATCCCGCCGACGAAGAAGACGGGGTGCGGCCGGGTATGCGGCTTCGGTGTGACGTTGATCAGGGTGCCGTCGTACTCGAACGGGTCGTCGCGCCACGCCTTGAGCAGCACCGACAGGCAGTGGTCCATCAGGGCGCCGCGACGCGCCCAATCCTTGCCGGCCGCGCGGTATTCCTCGGGCCGGTAACCCATTCCGGCCACAAAGCTGAACCGGCCCTGCGCAAGGTTGTCGAGGACGGCGATGTCCTCGGCGAGCCGAACCGGGTCGTAGAGCGGCACGATCAACGCGTTGACGCTGATGCGCACCGTGCGGGTCCGTCCCGCCACAGCGGCGGCCATCAGCAGTGGTGCGGGTAGCCAACCGGTGGCGGACAGGTGGTGCTCCTCAGCGCTGACCGCGGTGAATCCGTTCCGGTCCGCGTATTCCGCCATGTCCAGCGCGGCCCGATACCGGTCTCCGTGGCGTGCCGACGGATCGGCGACATTGGTCATGTTCAGCCGCAGTGCGGTGAGCAGGCTCACTGTCACCCACCGGTCCGCGCGAACAGCGTGCCCCGGATCATCTGCTTGACCGAATCCAGCGTGGCGTCGTAGCCCTCGCGCGGCAATCGGGCCGCCTGTTCGGAGAGCCCACGGGTGAGAGCACAGATCGATTCGACGGCAGGTGCGGTGTCGCAGGATAGTGTGCCCCGGCGGCGAGCATCCTCGACGATTTCGGTGACTACGTCGCGTAGCGCCTTGGAGCCCGGGTAGGTCGGGCCGGTGCGTCCGGACTGTCCCGCGCTCTGCACCCGGGTGGCTTGCAGGAAGGCAGCCAGATGGGGGAAGTCGCGCATCAACCGCTTCGACTCGTCCAGCACCGCGTCGAGACGGCTGGCGGTGTCGTCGGACCGGGCGGCGGCCGCCCGCAGGCGCGGCAGGACGATCGCCTCGATCTCGTCACCGGTGGCCCTGAACAGCTCGGCCTTGTTCGGAAAGTAGT
>NZ_LZKQ01000236.1 GCF_001668675.1 Mycobacterium asiaticum
GACGCTAAAGCACCCATTTCGTGCCGAAATGAGGTGCTTTAGCGTCTGCTCGCGAGAGGGCCGCAAGGGTGTCCGAGGGGGGACTTGAACCCCCACGCCCATTAGTAGGGCACTAGCACCTCAAGCTAGCGCGTCTGCCATTCCGCCACTCGGACCAGACCAACTGAGTTGGCAGCTAAGGTTATCGGATCGAATCACACCGGCCCAATCGGCCTCGACGACACCAGCTGCAGACCAGTGGTAGTAAGGGTGACTGTGACCCGTGAGATTGGGGCGAGCGCGGCGCCCGGCGACCCGAGCGACCCGACCGATCAAGTCGCCGGGGTCGTCAGCCGGCTGATCCAATTCGACACCACCAACACCGGCGACCTCGAGACGACCAAGGGCGAGGCCGAATGCGCCCGGTGGATCGCCGAACAACTCGCCGAGGTCGGCTATCACACCGAGTACGTCGAGTCGGGTGCGCCGGGCCGGGGCAATGTGTTCGCCCGCCTGCCCGGCGCCGACCCCTCGCGCGGCGCCCTGCTCATCCACGGACATCTCGACGTGGTGCCCGCCGAACCCGCCGATTGGAGCGTGCACCCCTTCTCCGGCGCGATCGAGGACGGCTACGTCTGGGGCCGCGGCGCCGTCGACATGAAGGACATGGTCGGCATGACGCTGGTGCTGGCCCGGCACTTCAAACGCGCCGGCATCGTCCCGCCCCGCGACCTGGTCTTCGCGTTTTTGGCCGACGAAGAACACGGCGGTACCTACGGGGCGCAATGGCTGGTCAACAACCGGCCCGACCTGTTCGAGGGCGTCACCGAGGCGATCGGCGAGGTCGGCGGATTCTCCCTGACGGTGCCGCGCCGCGACGGCGGCGAGCGCCGCCTCTACCTGGTCGAGACGGCCGAGAAGGGCATCCAATGGATGCGGCTCACGGCCCGGGGCCGGGCCGGACACGGGTCGATGGTGCATGACAACAACGCCGTCGTCGCCCTCGCCGAAGCCGTCGCGCGCCTGGGCCGTCATCAATTCCCCTTGGTGGTCACCGACACGGTCGCCGAATTCCTGGCCGCCGTCAGCGAGGAAACCGGCCTCACGTTCGACATCACCTCGCCCGACCTCGACGGCGTGATCGAGAAACTCGGCCCGATGGCCCGGATGCTCAAGGCGGTGCTGCACGACACCGCGAACCCGACCATGCTCAAGGCGGGATACAAAGCCAACGTGGTGCCGGCCACGGCTGAGGCGATAATCGACTGCCGCGTGCTGCCCGGCCGGCTGGCGGCGTTCGAGGCCGAGGTGGACGCACTGCTGGGTCCCGACGTCACCCGGGAATGGATCAGGAACCTGACTCCCTACGAGACGTCGTTCGACGGCGAGCTGGTCGACGCGATGAACGCCGCGGTGCTGGCGGTCGACCCGGACGGCCGGACGGTGCCTTATATGCTGTCCGGCGGAACCGACGCAAAGTCGTTCATGCGCTTGGGAATTCGCTGCTTCGGGTTCAGCCCACTGCGGTTGCCGCCGGACCTGGATTTCTCGTCGCTGTTCCATGGCGTCGACGAGCGGGTACCCATCGACGCGCTGAAGTTCGGCACCCAGGTGCTGGCGCACTTCCTCACCCACTGCTGATCACACGAGAGGACTGACAATGAGCGTGCCCAATCCCTACGACGCGCTGCCGGATCTGCCGTCGTTCACACTGACCTCAGAGTCGATCACCGACGGACAGCCGCTGGACAACGCGCAGGTCAGCGGAATCATGGGCGCGGGTGGCGAGGACGTCAGCCCGCAGCTCAGCTGGTCGGGCTTCCCGGAGGGGACCCGCAGCTTCGCGGTCACCGTCTATGACCCCGACGCCCCGACGGCATCCGGGTTCTGGCACTGGGCGGTGGCGAACCTGCCCGCCGATGTCACCGAGTTGCCGGCCGACGCCGGCGATGGCAGCGACCTGCCCGGTGGCGCGCTGACGCTGGCCAACGACGCCGGACAGCGCCGCTACATCGGCGCCGCACCACCGCCCGGCCACGGTCCGCACCGCTACTACGTCGCCGTGCATGCGGTCGACGTCGACAAGCTCGATCTGCCCGCGGACGCCACCCCGGCCTACCTGGGCTTCAACCTGTTCCAGCACGCCATCGCCCGGGCCGTCATCCACGCGACCTACGAACAGACCTGACCGCGCGTTGCGCGCCGGTGTGCTCGTCCTGCCGGGCGGCAAGATGCGCAGCACCGAGCCGTCGCGCTGGTGGCAGCCGGCTAACCTGCGAATGCTGTTGTTAGCCAGCGCATTACGACGCCGGCTGGGTCGCGATGTGCAGGTGGTCCGGGTGCAGTACCGGATGCGCGGCTGGAACAGCCCGCGGCAGGACCCGGTCCGGGACGCCGCCGTGGCACTGCGCCAAATGCGTGCCCGTTATGGGACCAAAGACGTTGTGCTGGTGGGTCATTCGATGGGCGGGCGGGTCGCGGCGCACCTCGCATCCGAAGGTGGCATCGCGGCAGTGGTGGCGCTGGCGCCGTGGTGGTACGGCGACAAGGCCGATCTGATCCCGGTGGGTACGCGGCTGCTGGTGCTGCACGGCACCGCCGACACCCGCACCGACCCAGAGGTTTCCCGTATCCAGGCCGGGCGGGCCCGGCAGCGCGGGGTGGACGCCCACTGGGTGGGTATCGACGGCGTCGGTCACCACATGGTCCGGCAAGGGCGCCAATGGCACCGCCGCACAGCGGATTTCGTCGCGGAATCGCTCGATCTACTCCGATGAGATGGCGGTTGCGACCGCTCGCGGCAGATCCACCAGCAGCGCCGGAACGGCACCGCCGAGGGACAGGCCCGGGACGGTGATCGTCAGCGGCACGTTGCCGCCGGTCGCTGGGATGGGCACTTGCAGCGTCGCTGAAATCGGTTGCGCGGTCGTCAGAATCCCGGTGAACGGCACGTGCAGCACCACCGGTGCGCCGATGCCGATCGGGATCGGGGTCAGGATCGGTGGGAGGCCCGGCACCCCCACCGGGATCGTGAGGGTCGCCGTCAAGGGCACCGCGATGTCGACGACCACGTTGCCGTTGAGGAAGCCGTCCAGCACGTAGGCCGGCATATTGATCAGCGCCCCGAGGGCGCCCACCGCGTTGCCGGCCTGCAGCGCGGACCCGAAAGCCGTCGCGCCGGTGGCCAGCCCGTCCAGGGTCGCAATCGGCCAACCGATGAGCGCCGACCCCACCGGCATCAGTGCGGTGCCGGTCGCGTTGACGAAGTGCTGGCCGATCGCCCGCGGGATGGAGCCCGGCGGCAGCAGGTCCACCAGATCCTGCTGCAGCGATCCCGGCGCGGACAGCAGCGGCAGCAGGTCGCCCGCCGGGCCGTGGACGTTGACGGAGGACAGGTTGTCGATGTTGACTCCGTCGAGCAACAGCCGTACCACCGACCGCGGGATGGCGTCCACCGCGCCGTGGTAATCGCCGACGCTCACCGAGTGGCCGATGCTGCCGAGGTCGTCGGCGAAGACCGGCAGCCGCTCGATGAGGTGGGTGCCGAAGTTCTGCAGCGCCGGGTTGGTGATCTGGCTGCGATAGGCCTGCTTGTCCAGGAAGCTTTGCAGGGCACCCTGATAGTCGGCCGTGGTCACGGTCTGAAAACCCACCGAGACCTGGTGCACCAGCCCGTTCGGGAAGTCCTGCAGGACGAGCGCGACATCGGTGGCGATGATGCCGGCGTACCGCTGCTGGTTGGCGATGAATTGGTTGAGCGCCGGAAACGGGCGTTCTGCCATATCGCCGACGATCGCCGACAGGTTCGCGTTGGTATGTGTGAAGAGTTGTTGGTACGCGTTGCCCGCCGGGGGAGCCGACTGGCCCGTGGGAAGCAGCAGGCGTTGCAGAGCCCCGAGCGGATCGCCGGAGGCGAACCCGGACAACACATTGCCGAGTTGCCGGCCGGCTCCGGCGAAGACCGGCCCCAGCGGGCTAGCGCTGATGACCGACGTCAGCCCGCTCTGCAGCGAGCCGAACAGGCCGCCGCCACCGCTGTTGCCGATGATGATCGGGCCGAGGCCGCCCAGGATCGGATCCAGCGGGGCCGCCGGTGCGGGGACTCCGGTCGCGCTCAACCCGGTCAGGGTCTGTTGGGCGTTGGCGATCTCGGCTCCGAGGTAGGCCGCGGCGCTGCCGTCGATCAGTCGCAGAAATTCGGCGTGGAAAGCGGCCGCCTGCGCGCTGACCTGCTGGAATTCCTGACCGAATGCCCCGAACAGCTTCGCGATCGCCGCCGAGACCTCATCGGCCGCGGCGGTGGCCACGGCGGTGGTCGGGCCGGCCGCGGCCGCGGTGGCCTGGGTCAGGGTCGATCCGATGCCGGACAGGTTTCCGGCGGCGCCGCTCACCAGTTCCGGTGCAGTACGCACAAACGACATGGCAGCATCCCCCTGCGGTTCCCCTAAGAGCTACCCAGCCCCATCCGAGATCGTGATCATCCCAGATTCGTGCCTCGTAGGAGGGCGGATGAGGACCTAACCGGGCGGACGCTCCGGACGGGCCACCGCCGAGCCGACGGCTTCGGCCAGCGAGGTGAACCCGCCCGCGTGCAACCGCTGCGCGATGCCGTCGTGAATCTCCCTGGCCCACAATCCACCGCCGTAGATGAAGCCGGTGTAACCCTGCAACAGCGAGGCGCCCGCGGTGATGCGCTCCCACGCCTGGTCGGGGGTCTCGATTCCGCCCACGCTGATCAGAACCAGCCGATCACCGACCCGGTGGTAGAGCCGGCGCAGCACCTCGACGGCGCGCCGCGCCACCGGAGGGCCGGAGATGCCGCCGGCGCCCAGTGCCGCCACCCCGGGGGTGCGCAGCCCTTCCCGCGAAATCGTCGTGTTGGTCGCGACGATGCCGGCCAGCCCCAGATCCACGGCCAGGTCCGCGATGTCGTCGATCTCGGCGTCGGCCAGGTCCGGCGCGATCTTCACCAGCACCGGGGTTGTCGCAGCCTCGGCCAGTACCGCCGCCAGGATGGGGCGCAGCGACTCCACCGCCTGCAGATCGCGCAGCCCGGGGGTGTTCGGCGAGCTGACGTTGACCACGAGATAGGAAGCCAGCGGTGCCAGCAGCCGGGCGCTGGCCCGGTAATCCTCCACCGCTGCGTCGGGGGGCGTCTTCTTGGTCTTGCCGATGTTGATGCCCAGCGGGATGTCGGGGACGTGCTGCGCCAGCCGCGCGGCCAGCGCACCGGCGCCGTGATTGTTGAATCCCATCCGGTTGAGCAGGGCCCGGTCGTCCGGCAGCCGGAACAGCCGCGGTTCCGGGTTGCCCGGCTGGGCGTGCGCGGTGACGGTGCCGATCTCGGCGTAACCGAAACCCAAAGCGCCCCAAGTGGATAGCCCGAGACCGTCCTTGTCGAACCCGGCCGCCAGGCCGAGCGGCCCGGAGAAGCGCACCCCGAACACGGTGCTGGCCAGCACCGGGTCCGTCGGCGCCAGCCGACGGCGCAGCGCGCGGCGCACCGGCGCACCGGCGGTGGCACCGCGCAGCGTCGCGAACACCAGCGTGTGCACACGTTCGGCGGGCACGGTGAACAGCAGCCCGCGCAACAACCCGTACAGGCGATGCCCGTCTTCGGTCGCCGTCACGGTTCCGGCTGGTCAGACAACCGGCTGTCCAAGCGGGATTTCTTGCGACGCAACAACACTCGCCTGCTCCCGTCGGTGTAGAGGCGTACCCGGGTCAACTCCCAGCCGCGATACTCCGCCTCGATGGACAACCGGGTGGAGGCGCTGAGCCGGGTGACGTCCGGTGGTAGCCGCAACGGCGCCCACTCGTACTCGTCGGACATGTCGGCTTCCCAGCCCGCGGGCAGCCGGCTCCACCGTGGGGCCGGCGCGGCGCTCACGGCCTGCCCGCCGCGTGCTCGATGATCTGCACCCCGGCGCCCGACCCCGACACGACGTACAAGGTGTCTGCCGACTCGTCATAGGCCAGCGAGTTGGGTTGCTGCACGGTTGGGTAACGCACCTTCTCGACGGGTATTCCGGTGCTGAGATCGTAACCAATGACGGTGTTGGATGCCGTTTGGGACACCCAGGCCAGCTCGCGCGACCCCGCCAGGCCGTACGGGGCCTGGCGCACCGGGAAGGCCTGTCGCAGGATCAGCGGGTCCACCCCGTAGACCAGTAGCTGCCCGCCGCGGGTGTCGGCCACCAGCACCCGGCCCTGCGGATCGGCCGCCAGGGTGGTCGCGCCCTCACCCGCGCGCAGCGCCTGCGCGGCATGCCCGTCGGCGCCGATCGCCGTCACCGACGTCTGGCCCCGATCCAGCACGACGGTGGTGTTTGCCTGCGTCGCCAGCGCGTCCACCCGGGCAAATATCTTGAGGCGGTTGCGCACCGAGCCGTCGCCGCCCAGCGTGTAGACGGCGCCGTCGGCGCTGCCCAGCATCAATCCGCCGTCGGCGCGGCGCGCGATGGCGGTGAACTCGGTGCCCTGGGCGTCGGAAACGGCCGATGTGGTGGTCCGGCCGGTGTTCAGGTCCAGCGTCAGGTAGCTGCCGCGGCCCGCCAGGTAGACGGTGCCGCGTCCGTCGCCGGCCATGGCGGTCGCCGGTCCCGGTAATTCGACGATCCGGGGCGGGTCTGCCTGACCGGCCGCCCACACGGCGATGCTGGCCGGGCCGGCCGGGTCGGCGCCGGGGGACAGGACCGCCAGATGATGCGAGCCGCCGTCGAACAGGGCGGCCTGCGGGTGCCCGCCGAGTGGTCGTACCGCGCCGGCGGGATTCGGCGCGGGCGGTGAGAGTGCCGGCTGGGCGGGTTCGATGGTGCGGGGGCTGGAATCGAGCGGATTGGACGAACAGCCGGTCACCGCGGTCAGCAAAACCGCTGAAACGGCAATGCCCTGATGGACTGCCTTTCTAAACGCGAACAGCAACCGTCATCTCCCGTACTGCGATGGCACACATAAAACTCTAAGGAACGTTAACGCGCCCAATTCTCCCGTCTTGGACGTGTAAACCCGTGCGGCGGAGGTATTCTCACGACATGACCGTCACCGCTGACCGGCATACCGCAGATCACGAGTTTGCTGTGGAAGACATGACTGCGGGAATCTATGCCAGCGGGTACGGACAAGTCGGAGATGGGCGCAGTTTTTCCTTTCACGTAGAGCACCGCTCGCTCGTCGTCGAAATTTACCGGCCGCGCGTGGCGGGCCCGGTCCCCCAGGCCGAAGACGTCGTCGCCCGCGCCGTTCGCGGCATCCGCGACATCGACCTCACCGATGAGCGCAGCGTAGCCGCTGCCGTGCGCGACTCGGTCGCCCACGCGGTGCCCGTCGCCCGCTGACCTGTCGAATCCGCCGACCCAGGTACGGTCGTCGTCGTGTCTGCGGTTGTGCCGATGTCCTGGGGCCAGGTCGTCGTTCTGTCCGTGGTCCAGGGGCTGACCGAGTTCCTGCCGGTCTCGTCGTCGGGCCACCTGGCGATCGTGTCGCGGCTCTTCTTCAGCGGCGACGCCGGCGCCTCCTTCACGGCGGTGAGCCAGCTGGGTACCGAGGCGGCGGTGCTGGTCTACTTCGCCCGCGACATCGTCCGCATCCTGCGGTCCTGGCTCAACGGCCTGGTGGTGAAGTCGCAGCGCGACGCCGACTACCGGCTGGGCTGGTACGTCATCATCGGGACCATCCCGATTTGTGTGCTGGGACTGCTGTTCAAGGACGTGATCCGGTCCGGTGTGCGCAACCTGTGGGTGGTGGCGACAGCACTGGTGGTGTTCTCGGCGGTGATCGCGCTGGCCGAGTACCTGGGGCGGCAGACCCGCGACATCGAGCAGTTGAACTGGCGTGACGCCGTCGTCGTGGGCGCGGCGCAGTGCCTGGCGCTGGTGCCGGGGGTGTCACGCTCGGGTTCGACCATCAGCGCCGGGCTGTTCCTCGGCCTGGAACGGGAACTGGCCGCCCGCTTCGGCTTCCTGCTCGCGATACCGGCGGTGTTCGCTTCGGGTCTGTTCTCGCTGCCCGACGCGTTCCACCCGGTCACCGAGGGCATGAGCGCCACCGGCCCGCAGCTGCTGGCGTCCACCGTGATCGCCTTCGTCATCGGTCTGACCGCGGTGGCCTGGTTCCTGCGTTTCCTGGTGCGGCACAACATGTATTGGTTCGTGGGTTACCGCGTGGCCGCCGGCGGCGCGGTCCTGGTCCTGCTGGCGACCGGGACGGTGGCGGCGACATGACCGTCCTGCTGCTGCGCCACGGCCGCTCCACCTCAAATACGGCGGGGGTGCTGGCCGGCCGCTCCGAGGGCGTCGATCTCGACGACAAGGGCCGGGAACAGGCCGCGGGGCTGATCGACCGCATCGGTGACCTGTCGATCCGGGCGGTGGTGTCCTCGCCGCTGTTGCGTTGCCGCCGCACCGTCGAACCGCTGGCCGACGCGCTGTGCTTGGAGCCGCAGATCGACGATCGCCTCGCCGAGGTCGACTACGGCGAATGGACCGGCCGCAAGCTCAGCGAGCTGGCCGGCGAGCCGCTGTGGCGAGTGGTGCAGGCGCACCCCAGCGCGGCGGTGTTTCCCGGCGGCGAGGGTCTGGCGCAGGTGCAGGCGCGCGCCGTCGCCGCGGTCCGCGAGCACGACCGGCGCCTGTCCGAAGAGCACGGGGCCGACGTGCTGTGGGTGGCCTGCACGCACGGCGACGTGATCAAGGCGCTGATCGCCGACGCGTACGGCATGCACCTGGACAGCTTCCAGCGCGTCAACGCCGACCCGGCATCGGTGAGTGTGATTCGTTACACCCCGCTGCGGCCATTCGTGTTGCACGTCAACCACACCGGCGCGCGGTTGTCCGCGGGTCTGCGGGCCGCGCCGCCGCCTGCCGATCCCAAGCAAGAGCCGAAGCCCGAGTCGAAGCAGGGGGATTCGCCGGACGCCGAAGTGCCAGCAGGTGACGCGGTGGTCGGCGGCTCCACCGACTGACCTCCGTCGGCGAACGTGCACTCCGGTACGGCGACACGCCGGAGTTCGCGTGCAACTGCGCACCCTCGGGCCGGATCCGGGGGAGTGCGAGTCGCACAGCGGCGGCGTCTGCACGGTATTTTGGAATTGCCATGGCCCGCGCTATCCACGTATTCCGCACTCCCGACCGCTTCGTGGCCGGGACCGTCGGTCAGCCTGGAAATCGGACGTTCTACATCCAGGCGGTGCACGACTCCCGGGTGGTCTCAGTCGTTCTGGAAAAGCAGCAGGTAGCGGTGCTGGCCGAGCGGATCGGCGCGTTGCTGCTGGAGGTCAATCGCCGGTTCGGCACCCCGGTGCCGCCGGAGCCCACCGAGGTCGACGACCTCAGCCCGCTGATCATGCCCGTGGACGCCGAATTCCGGGTCGGCACGATGGGTTTGGGTTGGGATTCCGAGGCACAGACCGTCGTCGTGGAACTGCTCGCCGTCACCGACGCGGAGTTCGATGCCTCCGTCGTGCTCGACGACACAGACGAAGGGCCCGACGCGGTACGGGTGTTTCTGACCCCGGAATCGGCGCGGCAATTCGCCACCCGGTCCAACCGGGTCATCTCGGCCGGCCGGCCGCCGTGCCCGTTGTGCGACGAGCCCCTGGACCCGGAAGGTCACATCTGCGCACGCACCAACGGCTACCGGCGCGACGCGCTCTTCGGGTCTAGCGATGACGCTGAGGAATGACGAACGTGAGGTGTTGCGCGACGGCGAGCTGACGGTCCTGGGACGGATCCGCTCGGCGAGCAACGCCACCTTCCTGTGCGAGGCATCGCTGGGATCGACGACTGTGCACTGTGTCTACAAACCGGTCTCCGGGGAGCAGCCGCTGTGGGACTTTCCCGACGGGACGCTGGCCGGACGCGAGCTCGGCGCCTACCTGGTGTCGACGTATCTGGGCTGGAACATTGTGCCGTACACCATCATTCGCAACGGCCCAGCCGGACCGGGAATGCTTCAGCTGTGGGTGCAGCAGCCTGGCGACGCGGTGGATTCCGAGCCGCGCGAAGGCCCGGACCTGGTCGACCTGTTTCCCGCCCGCAAGCCGCAGCCGGGCTACCTCCCGGTCCTGCAGGCCTATGACTACACCGGCGATGAGGTCCTGCTGATGCATGCCGACGACATCCGGCTGTGGCGCATGGCGGTGTTCGACGTGCTGGTCAACAACGCCGACCGCAAGGGCGGCCACATCCTCGTGGACCTCGACGGCAACGTCTTCGGCGTCGATCACGGCGTGAGCCTGCACGTGCAGGACAAGCTGCGCACCGTGCTGTGGGGCTGGGCCGGTGATCCGATCGACGCCAAGACTCTGCAGGCGGTGGAGAAGTTGATTGACGCGTTGCGCGGTCCGCTGGCCGAGGAACTCAGCGGCTGCATCACCAGCGCCGAGATCGCGGCGCTGAGCCGGCGCGCGCACGCGCTGCTGGACGATCCGGTGATGCCCGGCCCGAATCGGCACCGTCCCATCCCGTGGCCGGCGTTCTGAGTGACCCCAGCACGTCGGCGATACTGGACCGGTGAATCCGGCGGTGCGTGACCTGACGGACGCCGCGCTGGCCGCCGAACTCGCCGCCGACGCGGGAGAGTTGTTGCTCGCCGTGCGCGAGGAGATCGGTTTCGACTATCCGTGGGAACTCGGCGATGCCGGTGACCGCCGGGCGAACTCGCTGATCCTGCGTCGCTTGCGCGCCGAACGGCCGGGCGACGCCGTGCTCAGCGAGGAGGCCCACGACGACCTGGTGCGGTTGCGCTCCGACCGCGTCTGGATCGTCGACCCCCTGGACGGCACCCGGGAGTTCTCCATACCCGGCCGCGACGACTGGGCCGTGCACATCGCGCTGTGGCAGCGCTCGGCCAACGGCAGACCGCAGATCACCGACGCGGCGGTGTCCCTGCCGGCCCGCGGCAACATCGTCTACCGCAGCGACACCGTCACCGCCGACAACGCGCGCGTCGGCGTCCCCGAGGTCATCCGCATCGCCGTCAGCGCCACCCGCCCGCCGGCCATCCTGTACCGGATGCGCCAGTTCGTGGACATGGAGCTGGTGCGCATCGGATCCGCCGGGGCCAAGGCCATGGCGGTGATCGACGGCGTCGCCGACGCCTACGTCCACGCCGGCGGGCAGTGGGAGTGGGACTCGGCCGCGCCGGCCGGGGTGGTGCTCGCCGCCGGCATGCACGCCTCACGGCTGGACGGGTCGCCGCTGCTCTACAACCAGCTGGACCCCTACCTGCCCGACTTCGTGATGTGCCGAACCGACGTCGCGCCGATCCTGCTGGACGCCATCCGGCGGTCCTGGTACTGACAGCGACAAAAGCTGATCGCCTAAAGTCGACGCATGCGTTCGTGGTCCTCCCCGCCGGTCCCGGCGTTACCCGGACGCGGCCCGCAGTTGCGGCTCTACGACACCGCCGACCGGCAGGTGCGGCCTGTCGCCGCCGCCACCGCGCCCGGCAGCAAGGCCACCATGTACGTCTGCGGCATCACGCCTTATGACGCAACGCATCTCGGTCACGCCGCCACGTACCTCACGTTCGACCTGATCCACCGGCTGTGGCTGGACCTGGGCCACGAGGTGCACTATGTGCAGAACGTCACCGATGTCGACGATCCGCTGTTCGAGCGCGCGGACCGCGATGGAGTCGACTGGCGCGATCTCGCCGACGACCAGACCGAGCTGTTCCGTCAGGACATGACCGCGCTGCGGGTACTGCCGCCGCAGGAATACGTCGGGGCCACCGAGGCGGTCGCCGAAATGGTCGAGCTGGTCGAGAAGATGGTCGCCTCCGGCGCCGCCTACGTCGTCGACCCGGAAGTCGGTGAGTATCCCGACGTCTACTACCGCGCCGACGCCACCCTGCAGTTCGGCTACGAGTCCGGCTACGACCGCGACACCATGCTGCAGTTGTTCGAAGAGCGCGGCGGGGACCCGCGCCGGCCCGGCAAAACCGACGAGCTCGACGCGCTGCTGTGGCGCGTCAACCGGCCCGGCGAACCGAGCTGGCCATCCCCGTTCGGGCCCGGCCGGCCCGGCTGGCATGTCGAATGCGCCGCGATCGCGCTCAGCCGCATCGGCACCAACCTCGACATCCAGGGCGGCGGCAGCGATCTGATCTTCCCGCACCACGAGTTCACCGCGGCGCATGCCGAATGTGTCGGTGGCGAACGCAGATTCGCCCGCCACTACGTGCACGCCGGGATGATCGGCTGGGACGGGCACAAGATGTCCAAGAGCCGCGGCAACCTGGTGCTGGTGTCGCAGCTGCGTGGCCAGGGCGTCGATCCGGCGGCGGTGCGGCTGGGCCTGCTCGCCGGGCATTACCGTGCCGACCGGTTCTGGAGCGAACAGGTGCTCGAGGAAGCCCAGCAGCGCCTGCAGCGTTGGCGCACCGCGACCTCCCTGCCCGCCGGGCCGGACGCGGCCGACGTCATCGGCCGGGTTCGCCGCTATCTGGCCGACGATCTTGACACACCCAAAGCGATTGCCGCGCTTGACGGTTGGACCACCGACGCGATCGAGTACGGGGGCCACGACGAGGCGGCCCCCAGGCTGGTCGCCACCGCCGTCGACGCCTTGCTGGGCGTCGCGCTATAGCCCGACGATGGTACGTTTCGGCCATGACGTCGGTGCAGGGCAAAGTCGTTTTGATCACGGGCGCGGGGCGGGGGATCGGCGCGGAGGTCGCGCGTCGGCTGCACAACCGCGGGGCCAAACTGGTGCTCACCGATGTGGGTGACGGCGAGCTGAAGACGATCGCCGCCGAACTCGGCGGCGATCACCGGGTGCTGACCGCCATCGCCGACGTCTGCGATCTGTCCGCTATGCAGGCCGCCGCCGACCTGGCCGTCGAGAAGTTCGGCGGCATCGACATCGTCGTGGCCAACGCCGGGATCGCCAGCTACGGTTCGGTGCTCAACATCGACCCGAAGGCCTTCAAGCGTGTCCTCGATGTGAATCTGCTCGGCGTCTTCCACACCGTGCGGGCGGCCCTGCCGTCGATCATCGAGCGCCGCGGCTACGTGCTGGTCGTCTCGTCGCTGGCGGCCTTCGCCGCGGCTCCGGGCATGGCGGCCTACGACATGACCAAGGCCGGCAACGAGCATCTGGCCAACGCGCTGCGGCTGGAAGTCGCTCATCTGGGCGTCAGCGTCGGCTCGGCGCACATGTCCTGGATCGACACGGCCCTGGTCCGCGACACCAAGGGCGACCTGCCCGCCTTCGGCGAACTACTCGACAAGCTGCCCTGGCCGCTGAACACGACCACCTCGGTCACCAAGTGCGCGACGGCGCTGGTCAAGGGCATCGAGGGCCGCAAATCGCAGGTGTACTGCCCGGACTGGGTGGTGTTGTTCCGCTGGCTCAAGCCGGTGCTCGCCAGCCGGATCGGCGAGCGGGTGGTCGCCAAGGCCGCGGCCGAAGCGGTGCCGAAGATGGACGCCCAGGTCGCCGAGCTCGGTCGACACATGAGCGCCTATTCACACGGCCTCGAGAACCCGCCGTCTTCGTGACGCTGAAGGTCGCCGTGTGCGGCGCCGGGATCGCCGGGCTGGCCGTGGCCGAACGCATGGCCGCCCTCGGGGCCGAGGTGGTGGTGCTGGAACGTGCACCGGGACCCGACCCGCGGGGCCACCTGATCGACTTCTACGGCGCTGGTTACGAAGCCGTCGACGCGATCGGCGCCTTGCCGGCCCTCAAGGACGCGTCCTACCGGATCGACGAAGCGACCCTGGTCGACGAACAGGGTCGGCGACGGGGCGACCTGCCCTACGACCAGATCGCCAAGGCCCTCGACGGCCGGATGTGCAGTCTCACGCGCTCCGACCTCGAAAAGACCTTGCGGGACAACCTGCCCGAGGACGTCGAGCTGCGGTTCGGCGCGACGGTGACCGGCGTCGACAGCCGGGCGGACGGGGTGACGGTGACCCTGGACGGCGGCGAGACCATCGAAGCTGACCTGCTGGTAGGGGCCGACGGCATCCGGTCGGCCGTCCGCAAGCTCGTGTTCGGAACCGAGTCGGCCGCTCTTCGATATCTCGGATTCCACTGCGTCGCATTCGTGGTCGACGCTTCCGACATTGCCCGCGAATCCGACGTTGAGCAGTTCGCCGTGACCGACACCATCGATCGGCACCTCGACCTGTTCTTTCTGCCCGATGGCCGGGCCGCGGTATTCGCAATGTTCCGCGCACCCGACGCGGAGCTGGGCGCAGACCCTCGTGCCGAAATCCGCGAGCGGTTCGCCGACATGGGCTGGCTGGTGCCCGAAATACTGCGCCGATGCCCACCGTCCGAGGACATCTACTACGAGGCCGTCACGCAGGTCGTCATGCCTCGTTGGAGCAGCAACCGGGTGGTGCTGATCGGGGATGCCGGCGCCGCGGTCTCGCCATTCGCCGCCCACTCGGCGTCGCTGGCGGTGGCGGGCGCCTACGTACTGGCCGAACAGTTCCGCACCACTTCGTCGGTTGAGCGGGCGCTGGACTTCTACGAAAAGCTGTGGCGGTGGGTGGTCGAGGAGAAACAGCAGATCAGCCGTGATATCGGGTGCTGGACGTTGCCGGGGCGGTCGCGCCCCGTCTCGCTGCGGTTCACCTGGCGCCCGCTGGTCAAGCGGTTCATCACGACAACCCTGGGCGGTGAACCGAACACCGTGGTCGCGATGCTGCGCCGAGGAACCTCGGAGCCCGACAACTAGATCCCGAAGCCCGGTCGGCGACGTTTGAGGTAGCGCTCGAACTCCGCGGCCAGCGCGTCGCCGTCGATGTTGCCCATCGCCTCGCTGACGTCGATCGCCGCGTCACCGTGCTGCTCGAGGGATTGCACGTACTCGGCCAGCTCCTCGTCGTCGGCGGCCATCTCGGTGATCTCCCGTTCCCACGCCTCGGCCTGGGTCGGCAGCTCGCCCAGCGGCACTTCGACGTCGAGCACCTCCTCGACGCGCCGCAGCAACGCCACGGTCGCCTTCGGGTTGGGCGGATGCGAGACATAGTGCGGCACCGCAGCCCAGAAGGTCACCGCCGGGATCCCGGCGGCCACGCACGCGTATTGGAAGACGCCGGCGATGCCGGTCGGGCCCTCGTAGCGGGTTTCCTCCAGGCCGAACAACCGTGCCGACTCCGACGAGTAGGCCGCGCCCGACACCGGCACCGGCCGGGTGTGCGGGGTGTCGGCCAGCAACGCGCCCAGGATCACCACGGTGTCCACATTGAGCTTGTCGATGACCGCCAGCAGTTCGTCGCAGAACGTGCGCCAGCGCATGTTGGGCTCGACGCCGTGCATCAACACCACGTCGCGGTCGCTGTCCGGCGGCCGGCAGTGCGAGATCCGCATGGCCGGCCATTCCAGCTCGCGGGTCACGCCGTCCACCTGACGGATGACGGGGCGGTTGACCTGGTAGTCGTAGTACGCCTCGTCGTCGATCTCCACGATCGGCAGGGCATCCCAGGTGGCGGCCAGGTGGGTCACCGCGTCGCTGGCGGCGTCACCGGCGTCGTTCCAGCCCTCGAACGCAGCCACCACCACCGTGTTCTGCAGCTGGGGCCACGTGTCGCCGTCGCCTGGCCCGCCGTCCGGCAAAGTCACCCAGCCAGCCTACGGCGTGCCGACCCGGTCCGATGCGCGCGTGGGGTCAGCCGACCAGAATCGCTCAACGCCTGATGCATATGCATAGGTCGACTATCCTTATTGGGTGGCCGACCGGGGGATTCAGCTGCAGGCCGGGGCATCGGTCTCGCCGCGGTCCAGGCGAAATACGCCCGGCCGCAAATTGGTTACCCTTGTTAACTACGACTTAACTGCGACATGGCCGACGAGATCCGGGAGCGGGTCTAGTTGAGCTGGGCGTCCAGACGTCGGTGACGACGTAGACTTTTCTGGTCGAGAGGCGTTGCAACGGTTATCCGGCCCAGGCCGGTAGCCGCCACGCTCGGCAGAGTCAAGGACGCCTTCCGCTATGGAAGGAACGTACGTGAACGCCGCTAAGCCAGTCTCTTCGCCGTCCTCCGACTTCGCGCCCAACATCCGCCCCGACTGCACCGACGAACTGACCGCTGCCCTGCGCGAGCGGATCGTGGTGATCGACGGCGCGATGGGCACGGCGATTCAGCGGGACCGCCCGGACGAGGCCGGTTACCGCGGCGACCGGTTCACCGAGTGGCCGACGGCACTGCAGGGCAACAACGACCTGCTCAACCTGACGCAGCCGCAGATCATCGAGGGGATCCACCGCGAGTACCTCGAGGCGGGCGCCGACATCCTGGAGACCAACACTTTCAACGCGAACGCGATCTCCCTGTCCGACTACGACATGGCCGACCTGGCCTACGAGCTCAACTACGCCGGCGCCGCCCTGGCCCGCAAGGCCGCCGACGAGTTCAGCACCCCGGACAAGCCTCGCTACGTTGCCGGCGCGATCGGGCCGACGACGCGCACCGCGTCGATCTCGCCGGACGTCAACGATCCCGGAGCCCGCAACGTCTCCTACGACCAGCTGGTCGCCGCCTACCTGGAAGCCGCCAACGGCCTGGTCGACGGCGGCGCCGACCTGATCATCATCGAGACGATCTTCGACTCACTGAACGCCAAGGCGGCGGTGTTCGCCGTCGAGACGTTGTTCGAGGACCGCGGACGCCGCTGGCCGATCATCATCTCCGGCACCATCACCGACGCCTCCGGCCGCACGTTGTCCGGTCAAGTCACCGAGGCGTTCTGGAATTCCATCAGGCACGCCAGGCCGATCGCGGTCGGCCTCAACTGCGCCCTGGGCGCGCCCGAAATGCGGCCCTACATCGCCGAGATGGCGCGGATCGCGGACACCTTCGTCTCGTGCTACCCGAACGCCGGTCTGCCCAACGCGTTCGGCGAGTACGACGAAACCCCGGAGCGCCAGGCCGGCTACATCGCCGACTTCGCCGACGCCGGCCTGGTCAACCTGGTCGGCGGCTGCTGCGGGACGGCGCCGCCGCACATCGCCGAGATCGCCAAGGTCGTCGACGGCAAAACACCGCGCAAGCTGCCGGAGATCCCGGTGGCGACCCGGCTGTCGGGGCTGGAACCGCTCAACATCACCGACGACTCCCTGTTCGTGAACATCGGCGAGCGCACCAACATCACCGGCTCGGCCCGGTTCCGCAACCTGATCAAGGCCGAGGACTACGACACCGCTTTGTCGGTCGCCCTGCAGCAGGTCGAGGTCGGTGCGCAGGTCATCGACATCAACATGGACGAGGGCATGATCGACGGCGTCGCCGCGATGGACCGGTTCACCAAGCTGATCGCGGCCGAGCCGGACATCAGCCGGGTTCCGGTGATGATCGACTCGTCCAAGTGGGAGGTCATCGAGGCAGGCCTGAAGAACGTGCAGGGCAAGCCGATCGTCAACTCGATCTCCATGAAGGAGGGCGAGGAGAAGTTCATCCGCGAGGCGCGGCTGTGCCGCAAGTACGGCGCCGCCGTCGTCGTGATGGCCTTCGACGAGCAGGGGCAGGCCGACAACCTGGAGCGGCGCAAGGAGATCTGCGGGCGCGCCTACCGGATCCTGACCGAAGAGGTCGGCTTCCCGCCCGAGGACATCATCTTCGACCCGAACTGCTTCGCGCTGGCGACCGGTATCGAGGAGCACGCGACCTACGGGATCGACTTCATCGAGGCCTGCGCATGGATCAAGGAGAACCTGCCCGGGGTGCACATCTCCGGCGGTATCTCGAACGTGTCGTTCTCGTTCCGCGGCAACAACCCCGTCCGCGAGGCGATCCACGCGGTGTTCCTGTTCCATGCCATCAAGGCCGGCCTGGACATGGGCATCGTCAACGCGGGTGCGCTGGTGCCCTATGACTCGATCGACCCCGAGCTGCGGGACCGGATCGAGGACGTCGTCCTGAACCGCCGCCCGGATGCCGCCGAGCGGCTGCTGGAGATCGCCGAGCGGTTCAACAGCAAGGACAAAGGTGAGGATCCGGTTGCTGCAGAATGGCGCGGCCTGCCGGTCCGCGAACGGATCACGCACGCGTTGGTCAAGGGCATCGACGCCCACGTCGACGATGACACCGAGGAACTGCGGGCCGAGATCGCCGCAGCGGGCGGTCGCCCGATCGAGGTGATCGAGGGCCCGCTGATGGACGGCATGAACGTCGTCGGTGACCTTTTCGGCGCGGGCAAGATGTTCCTGCCCCAGGTCGTGAAGTCGGCGCGGGTGATGAAAAAGGCTGTCGCCTACCTGCTTCCGTTCATCGAGGCCGAGAAGGAACAGAACGGCGCTACATCAGCGAAGGACACCAACGGCACGATCGTGATGGCGACCGTGAAGGGTGATGTCCACGACATCGGCAAGAACATCGTCGGAGTCGTGCTGCAGTGCAACAACTTCGAGGTGATCGACCTCGGTGTGATGGTGCCCGCCAACAAGATCCTGGACGCGGCCAAGGAGCACGACGCCGACATCATCGGACTGTCCGGTCTGATCACCCCGTCCCTGGACGAGATGGCCAACTTCGCCGTCGAGATGGAGCGTGCGGGGCTGGAGATCCCGCTGCTGATCGGCGGCGCGACCACCTCGCGCGCGCACACGGCCGTGAAGATTTCGCCGCGCCGCTCCGGTCCGGTGGTGTGGGTCAAGGACGCCTCTCGCTCGGTGCCGGTCGCTGCCGCACTGCTCGACGACAAGCAACGGCGGGCGCTGTTGGAGGCGACCGAGAAGGACTACGCCTCGTTACGCGAACGGCACGCCCAGAAGAACGAGCGGCCGATGCTGACGCTGGAGAAGGCCCGCGCGAACCGGACGCCGATCGAGTGGGACGACTACACCCCCCCGGTGCCCGCCCAGGGCCTCGGCGTGCGGGAGTTTCACGAGTACGACCTGGCCGAGCTGCGCGAGTACATCGACTGGCAGCCGTTTTTCAACGCCTGGGAGATGAAGGGCCGTTTCCCCGACATCCTCAACAACCCGGCCTCCGGCGAGGCGGCGCGCAAGCTGTACGACGACGCCCAGGAGATGCTCGACACGCTGATCAAGGAGAAGTGGCTGACCGCCAACGGGGTGATCGGCTTCTTCCCCGCCAACGCGGTCGGTGACGACGTCGAGGTGTACACCGACGACACCCGCGCCGAGGTGCTGACCACGCTGCACAACTTGCGCCAGCAAGGGGAGCACCGGGAGGGCATCCCGAACCGGTCGCTAGGCGATTTCGTCGCTCCTAAGAACACCGGCTTGGCCGACTATGTCGGTGCCTTCGCCGTCACCGCGGGGCTGGGTAGCCAGGAGAAGATCGCCGAGTTCAAGGCGGCCCTCGATGACTACAGCGCCATCCTGCTGGAGTCGGTGGCCGACCGGCTGGCGGAGGCGTTCGCCGAGCGGATGCACGAACGGGTCCGCAAGGAATTCTGGGGCTACCAGCCCGAGGAGCACCTCGACAACGAGGCGCTCATCAGTGAGAAGTACGTCGGCATCAGGCCCGCGCCCGGCTACCCGGCCTGCCCTGAGCACACCGAGAAGGTGACGCTCTGGAAGTTGATGGACGTGCGGGAGCGGACCGGCATCGAGCTCACCGAGTCGATGGCGATGTGGCCCGGTGCCGCCGTCAGCGGCTGGTATTTCTCGCACCCGCAGTCGCAGTACTTCGTGGTTGGCCGGCTGGCGCAGGATCAGGTCGCCGACTACGCCAGGCGCAAGGGCTGGACGCTGCAGGAAGCCGAACGCTGGCTTGCTCCCAACCTCGGGTACAACCCGGAGGACTGAGGCGTTCGCTGGACGCGTAAACAACTCGCGCGCACACCGTTTCACCAGAACGGTGTGCGCGCGAGTGTTGTGGCGGCGCGAGGGGGCCGGCTAGGCCTTCCCGTTGTTTCCGTTGTTGCCGAGCAGGATCCCGCCGGTGCCGCCCGTGCCCGCTGTGCCGCCGGCCTTACCGGCGTTGCCACCGTTGCCGCCGTCACCGATCAGGACGGCGTTACCGCCATTGCCGCCTTTGCCGGCCGTGGTCGCCCCGAATCCGCCGGCACCGCCGTCACCGCCGCTGCCGAATGCCCCGGAATCGCCGCCGGTCCCGCCGGCGCCACCGGTCCCGGTGCCGTTGGCGTTGGCGCCGGATCCGCCCGCCCCGCCGGCGCCGCCGGAGCCGACCAGCATTCCGGCGCTGCCGCCTGCCCCGCCGGCGCCGCCTTGTGGGGTGCTGCCGCCGGCGCCGCCGTGCCCGCCGGAGCCGCCCGCGCCACCGGACCCGAACAGCATGCCGGCGCTGCCGCCGGCTCCGCCGGCTCCACCGGTCGAGACGCCGGCCCCACCGGAGCCACCGGCCCCGCCAGCGCCGAAGGACAGCGCGCCGGCGTTGCCACCGTTGCCGCCGGCCCCGCCGGTGCCGGCGGCGTAGCCACCCGCTCCACCGGTGCCGCCGGCGCCGAACACTCCGCCCGTACCGCCGTTGCCGCCCTTGCCGGCCAGCCCGCCGGCACCGCCGGTGCCGCCGTCGCCGAACAGCATCCCGTTGCCGCCGGCTCCGCCCGCGCCCCCGGCGCCCCCGGCGCCGCCGACGCCGCCGTTGGAGCCCAATCCGCCGTTGCCGCCGGCCCCGCCGACTCCGGTGGCGCCCGGACCGGCGCCGTGTCCGCCCGTCCCGGCGGCGCCCGACAGGAAGCCGGCATTGCCGCCGTTGCCGCCCGCCCCGCCCTTGGCGCCGGTGTTGATGGAGGACCCGCCGCTGCCGCCGGTGCCCCCGGCGCCGTTCAGCAACGCGGAGCCACCGGCCCCGCCGGCGCCGCCGACGCCGTTGATGCCAGTGGCGATACCGCCGGTGCCGCCGGTGCCGCCGTTCCCGAACAAGCCGCCGCCTGCCCCGCCCGCGCCACCGGCGCCGCCGGTGCCGCCGGCGGCGGTGTTGGTGGCACCGTGCGCGCCGTTGCCGCCGTTGCCGAACAGCCAGCCGCCGTCCCCGCCGGCAGCTCCGCTTCCGGGAATTCCGTTGGCGCCGTTGCCGATCAGCGGGCGCCCGGTCAACGTCTGGACGGGCTGGTTGATGCCGTTGAGCAGGTTTTGCTGCAGGATGTGCACCGGGTTGGTGCTCAGCGGAGCGTTGAAGCCGTCTGCGCCCAACAGCGCCCCGCTGATGCCGCCGACGCCGGCCTTGCCTCCGGTCACGCCGCCGGTGGCGCCGCTGCCGGCGTTGCCGCCGTTGCCGACCAGCACGCCGTTGCCGCCTGCCCCGCCGTTACCGCCGGTGGTCGCGCTGGCGCCGCCGTTGCCGCCGTTTCCACCGTTGCCGAATAGCCCGGAGTTGCCGCCGGCGCCGCCGGTCCCACCGGTGGCGATCCCGGCGCCGCCGCGGCCCCCGGTACCGCCGGAGCCGATCAGCTGGCCTGCGGTCCCGCCCGCACCGCCGGTGCCACCGGTGGTGCGGCCCAGGCCGCCGGCGCCGCCAGCGCCGCCGTTGCCGGTGAGCAGGCCGGCGTCACCGCCGGCACCGCCGGCGCCGCCCGCGGTCTGGCCGTTGTTGAGCCCTTCACCGCCGGCGCCGCCCGCGCCGCCATCGCCGAAACTGAACATGCCGGCGTTGCCGCCCGCGCCGCCGGCTCCGCCGGCGCTGCCCAGACTGCCACCGCCGCTGCCGCCGGTTCCGCCCGCACCGAACATGCCGCCGGCACCGCCCGCCCCGCCGGCGCCGCCGGTGGTGGTGCCGAATCCGCCGGCACCGCCGTCCCCGCCGCCGGCGAACAACCCGCCCGCGCCGCCCGCACCGCCGGTCCCGCCGTTGCCGGCGGCTCCGCCGTACCCGCCGACCCCGCCGGCGGCGAACAGCCCACCGTTGCCACCCGCGCCACCGGCACCGCCGTTCCCGAAGTCGCCACCCGCGCCGCCTGTTCCCGCCGCGCCCGAGAAGAAGCCCGCATTGCCACCGCTGCCGCCGCGCCCCCCGGTGAATGGGCCGGGGGTTCCGGCGGGAGCCACCCCCGTGCCGCCGATTCCGCCGCTCCCGCCGGAACCGCTCAAGAAGGCCGACCCGCCGGCACCGCCGGCGCCACCCGTGGTGGCGCCGGGTCCACCCGCGCCGCCGGCACCGCCCGAGCCAAACAGGACTCCGCCGCCGCCGCCGGTTCCGCCGGTGCCGCCGGTCGCTCCGGCAGTGCCGGAACCGCCGATCCCACCGTTGCCGAACAACCATCCACCGTCCCCGCCGGCGCCGCCGGTTCCCGCAATCCCGTTGGCGCCGTTGCCGATCAGCGGACGTCCCGTGATCGCCTGGATCGGTGCGTTGATCGCATTGAGGGCCTGTTGCTGCGCGGCGTGCGTCGGGCTAGCGGATGCGGGCGCGTTGAAGCCGTCGAGGCCCAGCAGCTGACCCGCGATGCCGCCGGCGCCGGCCTTGCCCAGCGTGGTGCCGGTTCCGCCGCTGCCACCGTTGCCACCGTCACCGATCAGCACGCCGTTCCCGCCGGCCCCGCCGATGCCGCCCTTACCGCCGGCACCCGTGCCGCCGGCGCCGCCACTCCCGCCATTGCCGCCGTTACCGAGCAGGCCGGCCGTGCCGCCGGTGCCACCGTCACCGCCGGCGGTGGTGCCACCTTGGCCGCCGGTGCCACCCGCCCCGCCGGTGCCGCTCAGCATGCCCGCGCTCCCACCCGCGCCGCCCTTGCCGCCGTTGGTGGCGCCGAACCCGCCGGCGCCGCCCGCGCCGCCGTCGCCGAAGAACATGCCTGCGTTGCCGCCGGCCCCGCCGGCTCCGCCCAGCCCGCCGGGGGAGACGCCCTCCCCGCCGATTCCGCCGGCTCCGCCCGCGGCCCCCAGGCTGAGCAATCCGGCGTTGCCGCCCGTTCCGCCAACGCCACCCAGGGTGGCTCCGTGACCGCCAGAGCCGCCGGTGCCACCCGCACCGAACATGCCGCCGGCCCCGCCCGCCCCGCCCGCTCCTCCGGCGGTGCCGAGGCTGTTGCCGCCGCCACCGCCGGTGCCACCCGGACCGAACATGCCGCCGGCGCCGCCCGCGCCACCGGCCCCGCCGTCGCCGAAGCTGAAGCCGCCCACCCCGCCGGCTCCGCCGGCGGCGAACATCCCGCCGTTGCCACCCGCGCCGCCGGCCCCGCCCGGCGCGGTCAGGCTTTGGGTGGACCCGCCATTGCCGCCGATGCCGGCGGCGCCGTAGAGCATGCCGGCGTTGCCGCCCACGCCGCCGGCCCCACCGGCGCCACCGTTCACGCCGTTTTGCCCGTCGCCGGAACCGGACGCGCCGGAGG
>NZ_LZKQ01000237.1 GCF_001668675.1 Mycobacterium asiaticum
GCCCGCGCGAGCGCAGCGCCAGGCAGAAGCTCCACACCGCCGGGAATAGCGACGCCCAGAACGACACCCCGCCCAACGGCGACTTCTCTTCCCGGCCAAGGATGCACGGGATCAGCAGGACCGGCGCCTCGTGCATGTGCTCGGCCAGATACGAAGCCGAATCGCGCACCTGCCCCATCCGTTCGCCGCGGGTGTCACCTTCGCCGTATTCGGGCGCCGGTGAGCTCAGGTAGCCGCGGGCGTTGGCCAGGTAGACGTCCCCGATCGCCTTCTTCTTTTCCGGGTCCTCGACGAAAACCCATTGCCAGCCTTGCGAATTGGAGCCGGTGGGCGCCTGCAGCGCCAGCTCGAGGCATTCCATGAGCACCTCGCGCGGCACCGGTTTGTCGAAGTCGAGACGTTTGCGGACCGAGCGGGTGGTGGTCAGGACTTCGTCGACGGTCAGGTTGAGTGTCATGGCTGCAGGCTACCGTTGGCGCCATGAGCTTCGAACTGACGCAAGAGGTTTCCAGCAGGCTCACAGTCGACCACTACGGCTGGCTGACCACTGTGGCCAAGTCCGGACAGCCGGTGCCGCGGCTGATCTGGTTCTATTTCGACGGCACCGCACTCACGGTCTACACCGAACCCCACGCCGCCAAGGTCGCCCACATCCAGGCCCGCCCGCAGGTGAGCTTGAATCTGGATTCGGACGGCAACGGTGGCGGCATCATCGTGATCGGGGGGACGGCGGTGGTGGATGCCACCGGTGTCGACTGCCGCGAGGACGAACCGTACTGGGCGAAATACCGTGCAGATGCCGAACAATTCGGTTTGACCGACGCGATGAGCAACTACAGCACGCGGCTGCGGATCACCCCGGCGAAAGTGTGGACCACACCCACCGCCTGAACGCGCTCCGCTCGTTAGCCGGCTAGTCGAGGTCGGTGGACACCGAGACGCTGCGCCAATTGTCGATGTCGGTCTGCAGCTGTTTGATCTTGTTCTCGACGGCCGCGACGCAGTCCGTGCCCAGCAGCAGGTGTAGCGGCGGCTCGGCAGCCGATGCGATGTCGACAATGGCCGCGGCGGCCTTGATCGGGTCACCCGGCTGACTGTGGTTGATGTCGGCGGCGCGGGCGCGCACCGCGCCGGCGGTGGCGGCGTAGTCCTCGATGATGGTCTCTTCGGTGCCTAGGCTGGTCGCGTCGAGGAAATCGGTGCGGAAGTAGCCGGGTTCGACGATGGTCACCCAGATGCCGAGCGGCTTGACCTCTTGTGCGAGCGCCTCGCTGAACCCTTCCATGGCGAATTTGGTCGAGCAGTACACCCCGAACCCGGGCCCGCCTTGCAGCCCACCGACCGAGCTGATGTTGATGATGTGGCCCGAGCGCTGGCGGCGCATCACCGGTAGCACCGCGCGTTGCATGGTCAGGGTGCCGAACACGTTGACCTCGTAGACGGCACGCACCGAAGCGTCCGACGATTCCTCAACCGCCCCGAGCAGTCCCCGGCCCGCGTTGTTCACCAGCACGTCGATCCGCCCGAATTTGTCGACGGCGGCCTGGACCGCGGCCGTCGCCTGGTCGGCGTTGGTGACATCCAGGTCGACGGCGAGCAGGGCGTCCCCGGCATCGGGGAATTGCGCGGGGATCTGACCGGCGCGCCGCGCGGTGGCGACGACGCGGTCCCCCTGGTTCAGGATCTTGCGTGCGATCTCGAGACCAAAGCCGCGAGAAGCTCCCGTGAGGAACCAGACCTTCGACACCGTGCCTCCTTCTGCCATCGGACCCCCATACTGTGCGGCACACCGCGAGCAGACGCAAAAGCACCCCATTTCGGCACGAAATGGGTGCCTTTGCGTCTGCTCGCCATCACCGGAAGTCCCGTGACTTCGAGCCCACCGCGAGGCTGATGCGGCCCATCCGCTCGGCCACGACAGTAATTGCGCCGCTTGCATTTTGGACCTGGCCTCGAATCAACAACGCCGGCGCGGTGTGTGCCAGTTTGCGATGCCGCTCCCAAACCCCCGGTGTGCAGAGCACGTTGACCATCCCGGTCTCGTCCTCGAGGTTCACGAATGTCACCCCCTGCGCGGTGCCGGGCCGTTGACGGTGGGTCACCGCACCGGCGACCAGCACCCGGTCCCCGTCGGGCACCGATCCCAACGCCGCGGCGGGCACCACCCCCATCGCGTCCAGGTCCGCGCGCAGGAACTGGGTCGGATAGCTGTCCGGCGAGACACCGGTGGCCCACACGTCGGCGGCGGCCAACTCCAGCTCACTCATCCCGGGCAACTCCGGGATGTGCGACGACGAGCCCACCCCCGGCAGCCGGTCCGGCCGCTGGGTGGCCGCGGCGCCGGCCGCCCACAGCGCTTCACGTCGGGACATCCCGAAACAACCCAGCGCCCCGGCCGTCGCCAACGCCTCGGTCTGCGGGACGGAGAGTTGCAGCCGCGACGTCAAGTCCAGCAGAGAAGCGAACGGGCCGTTGTCCTTTCGCTCGTCGGCCAGCTTCTCGGCGAGGTCGTCACCGATATGACGGACCGCACCCAACCCGAGGCGGACCTCCGTGCCGGCATTCTCCAGCGTCGCGTGCGCCAGGCTGGCGTTGACGCACGGGCCGTGCACCAGCACCCCGTGCCGCCGCGCATCGGCCACCAGCGACTGCGGCGAATAGAAACCCATCGGCTGAGCGCGCAGCAACGCCGCGCAGAACGCCGCCGGGTGATGCAGCTTGAACCACGACGAGTAGAACACCAGCGACGCGAAGGACAGCGCATGGCTTTCCGGGAAGCCGAAGTTGGCGAACGCCTCCAACTTCTCGTAGATCCGGTCGATCACCTCGTCATCGGCGCCGTGCAGGGTGCGCATGCCCTCGTAGAACCGGCCGCGTAACCGTCGCATCCGTTCGGTCGAGCGTTTGGAGCCCATGGCGCGCCGCAACTGGTCGGCCTCGGCGGCCGAGAACCCGGCGCAGTCGACCGCGAGTTGCATCAGCTGCTCCTGAAAAAGCGGCACTCCCAGCGTCTTGCGCAGGGCCGGTTCCATGGCCGGGTGGTCGTAGACCACCGGCTCGATACCGTTGCGCCGCTTGATGTACGGGTGCACCGAATTGCCCTGGATGGGCCCGGGCCGGATCAGCGCCACCTCCACCACCAGGTCATAGAAAATCCGGGGCCGCAGCCGCGGCAACGTAGCCATCTGCGCTCGCGACTCCACCTGGAACACACCGACCGAGTCGGCGCGCGACAGCATCTCGTACACAGCCGGTTCGGAGAGGTCGAGCCGGGCCAGGTCCACCTCGATGCCCTTGTGCTCGGCCACCAGGTCCCTGGCGTAATGCAGCGCCGAAAGCATGCCCAGCCCGAGCAGATCGAACTTCACCAAACCGATTGCCGCGCAGTCGTCTTTGTCCCACTGCAGAACGCTGCGGTTCTCCATCCGCGCCCATTCCACCGGGCACACGTCGGCGATGGGCCGGTCGCAGATCACCATGCCGCCGGAATGAATTCCCATGTGCCGGGGCAGATTACGGATCTGGTTAGCCAGGTCGACCACCTGCTCGGGGATGCCTTCGATGTCCCCCGGCTGCCCCGACCAGTGGCTGATCTGCTTACTCCAGGCGTCCTGCTGCCCCTGCGAGAAGCCCAGGGCGCGGGCCATATCGCGCACCGCGCTGCGCGGCCGGTAGGTAATGACGTTGGCCACCTGGGCCGCGTAGTCGCGGCCGTACTTGTCGTAGACGTACTGGATCACCTTTTCCCGCTGATCCGACTCAATATCAATGTCGATGTCGGGTGGCCCGTCGCGGGCGGGCGACAGGAACCGCTCGAACAGCAGATCGTTGGCCACCGGGTCGACAGCGGTAACACCGAGGGCATAGCAGACCGCGGAATTGGCCGCCGACCCCCGGCCCTGGCACAGGATGTCGTTTTCCCGGCAGAACCGGGTGATGTCGTCGACCACCAGGAAGTAACCCGGAAACTGCAGTTGCGCAATGATCTTCAGCTCATGCTCGATCTGGGCGTAGGCGCGCGGCGCGGCGTCGGGCGTGCCGTAGCGGTCGGCGGCACCGACCATGGTCAACGAGCGCAGCCAGCTGTCCTCGGTGTGCCCGGCGGGGACGTCGAACGGCGGCAACTGCGGCGCGATCAGCGCCAGACCGAACGCGCACTGCTCCCCCAGCTCGGCGGCCGCGGTCACCGCGTCGGGATGCTGCGCGAACAGCCGAGCCATCTCCTCACCCGACCGCAGATGCGAGCCGCCCAGCGGCGCCAGCCAGCCGGCCGCCGCATCCAGGGACTGCCGGGCCCGGATCGCACCCATCGCCATGGCCAACCTGCGCCGGGACGGGTGCGCGAAATGCGCTCCCGTGGTGGCGACCACACCAACGCCGAAAGGCGCCGCCAGCCCGGCCAGCAGCGCGTTGCGTTCGTCGTCGAGCGGCTGGCCGTGGTGGGTCAACTCGATGCTGACCCGTCCGGCACCGAACCGGTCCACCAACTCGGCCAGCGCCCGCTTTGCCGCCTCCGGACCACCATCGGAAAGCGCTTGGCGCACAGTGCCTTTGCGACAACCGGTCAGAATGTGCCAGTGCCCGCCGGCCGCCTCGGTCAGCACATCGATGTCATAACGCAGTTTGCCCTTCTCACCACCGGCCAGATGTGCCGCGGCCAGTTGCCGGGACAGCCTTCGGTACCCTTCGGGCCCACGGGCCAGCACCAACAAATGGGGCCCAGGTGGATCCGGCTGCTCGGTGCGCGGAACCGACGACAACGACAGCTCGGCACCGAAGACCGTGCGCACGTCGAGTTCGGCGGCGGCCTCGGCGAACCGCACCGCCCCGTACAAGCCGTTGTGGTCTGTCAGTGCAAGCGCGCGCAGGTCCAGCCGGGCGGCCTCCTCGACCAGTTCCTCCGGCGTGCTGGCCCCGTCGAGAAAGCTGTACGCCGAATGCGCGTGCAGTTCGGCATACGCGACCGACGACTTGGCCCGCCGCTCGTCCGGTTTTGCGGTGTACGTCCCCCGCTTGGACGACAGCGGGGCATCGTCGGCCGCCCGCACCGCAACGGGCGCGCCGGCGTGACGCGGTTTGCCGTCCAGCACCCGTTCCATCTCGGACCAGCTGGGCGGTCCGTTGTGCCAGCCCATCTATTCACTATATCGAACATTTGTTCGACAGGTGAAATCCGTCACAACCAATCGAGGCCGACCCGCGAACGGCTTTCAAACGGGGTTGTAACAAATTGCCGGGAGCCACCGCTCCATTGCATCGCCCCTGTTAAACACAACTTCAACTGAAACACACGTTCTTAACCTGGTGAGGCTACCGCCGTGCAGGCCACATCCGGATACTGGTACAAGTTAAAGAAACCACGGCGGGGGCGGGCATGGCGCATCAGACGACATCCGAAACGGGATTCTTCGGCAGCACGACACCAGATCAGCATCCGAGCCTGGCGTTGGCCGCCGTTGCCATCGTCGAGGGCGGCGCGCCGGACAGCGAGCTGATCGCAGATTTGCTGGCGGAACGAATTCAACCGGGCGTCCGGCTGGATCCGGACACCGTCCGGCATGTGCATCGGATGGCGCTCCCCCGGCCCGGCGACGACGGCGAACTTTTCCTGGCCGTCACGCACGCTCTGGAACACCCTCTCGAACTCGATGGCCCGTTGTGGGAATGCTGGGTCATCGAGGGGCTGCGGGATGACCGCTGGGCGATCCTGATCAAGGTCCACCACAGCCTTGGCACGGTCTCGCCGGCGCACCTGCTCCTTCAGCTCTGCGACGACGCGGCAACCGGCACGTTCACCGGCGCGGCCCTGAAACCGGTTCCCTCGCCGGCGATCGATTGGGCCGACGCGATCTGGCAGCTACCGGCCACCCTGGTGAAGGCGGCCGCGCGGGCCGCGATGCTGCCCATCACCTGGATGTCACCGACCGGGGCCGACACCACGCGGCGGCACTACCGCACGGTGCGGGTACCGCGCGCCCAGGTCGAGAGTGTGTCCCGCAAGTTCGGGGTGCAGCCCAACGAGGTTGCGCTCGCCGCGGTCACCGAGGGCTTCCGCACCGTGCTGCTGCGGCGCGGCGAACAACCACGCGCGGATTCGCTGCGCACCCTCGGTCCGGCGGTGCCGTACCTCCCGCTGGAACACGAAGAACCCGTTCAGCAGCTGCGCGCGGTGCACAGCATGTCCGGCCACGGCGGCCAGCGCCCCCCTGCGAATTCACCGATTGCGTTGTGCGCCAGAGCGATCCAAACGCTCACCAAATCACCTGGGCAAGGACTGGTGACCCTGGCCACCACCGCTGCTGGGCCGCGACGCCGCTTGCATCTGTTGGGTCAACGCATGGAACGGCTGCTGCCCATCCCGCCGACCGCGCCGGACGTCAGCACCGGAGTTGCGGTATTCAGCTATGGAGACGAGCTGGTCTTCGGGATCACCGCCGGCTACGACGGGGCGGCCGAGATGGAAAATCTGGCTGACGGCATCGAACTCGGCATGGCGCAGCTCGCCGCCCTGAGCGAGGACTCGGTGCTGCTGTTCGACCGCCGGCGGAGGCGTTCGTCGCATGCGCTGCATCCCAGCGCCGCGCGGTGGCGACCTGCCGCGCCGCCTGCTCGCGTGCGTCACTGACCGGGCGCGCCTGCGCGGCCGACGTAGCACGGCCACCATCCGCGCTATTGTTCTGGCCCATGAGTTTGCGGATCTCGACGCGATTGCGGCCTCGATGAATCCCGATGCCTTCTGCACATCCGATCAGTGGAGCGGGATTGCAGCGGCATCATCGACGTCCCAATTGGCCGGGGTGCTGGGTGGATTCCTGATCACGGCCATCGCCTTGGTGTTCGACCGCAGCAGCCGAGAAGGCGCGCATACCCTGGCGCTGTTCGCTTCCGCGGTGCTGATTTTGATGCTGGACAGCTACCTGTTCAGCCTGATCTCTGGAACTCACCCGTCCGACACCGGCGACCGCCAGAGCATCTGCGCAATCGCCTGGACCCAGGGGAACCTGGCGACCGGAATGCTCGCGGCCGGCACCACCGGACTTTTCGGCGGACTGGGCTGGATGCTGGCCAGCCACGCGGTGAACAAGACCCTCAAAGACGATCCGTCCGACATCGGCGCCTACTGCTTCCTGGGCGAATTGGGCGGCTGGCTGACCTTCGGCGCCGCGATGACCACGACGCTGATCATGAGCGAGACGAGCATCGATTACCTGCATTCTATGCTCGGCCACCCGCCCGCGCTCTGGCTCACCGGAGCGATCGCGGCCTTCTGTGCCGCAGCCATCCTGCTCGATTTCGCGCTGGTGTACATCCGTACCCGGACCCTCAGCCGGTCGCTGAAGACCGCCGAGCCAACGGAATTGGCGTTGCGGTCGATAAAGGTAGCGACGGTCGGGACGCTGTTCTTGACGGTCGCCGCGTCCTGGCTTGCGGTCAGTGTGGCGCGCCTGCCGGTCGGCTGGCTCACCACCCCCAACCGCGCGTTCGTGGTGCTGGTCTTCGTGCTGTCGCTGCTGGTGCCGACGGTCGTCTCGACCGCAATCTGCTATTCGGTCGCCAGCACCGACGAGGGTCTGACGCGGCACCGCCGCTTGGCGTCGCACCAGTGACGGCCGGCGCGCACTCGCGTGAGAAGGTGGGGCCATGTCGGTGATGATCGACCCCCGCCGCCATGACGCGGTGCTTTTCGACGCGGCACCAACCGAAGATCTGGCAGCCAAATTGCGCGACGCCCGCGTCGGCATCGGCGTCGCGTCGCCCGACGGCGGGTGGCTGCGCGCGGCCGAGGAGCTGGGCGTGCGGCCCGGCCGTTGCGTCGTCGTGGCATCCGACGTCGACGGTGTCTCGGCCGCCCGCGACGCCGGGTTCGCCCTGGTGATCGCACTGCGTTCCGTCGGTGGTGATTTCGGGGTCGCCGACCTCGACGAGATCACGGTGCGTACCGGGGACCGGCGGATGTCCGAGTTGCCCGACGCATTGCAGGCCATCGGAGATTTCACTGCCGGCCGGCCCGCGGTGTTCTTCGATTTCGACGGCACACTTTCCGACATCGTCAACGACCCGGACGAAGCCCGACCCGTCGAAGGCGCGGTCGAGGCGCTGCGGCAGTTGGCGGCGCAATGCCCGGTCGCCGTGCTCAGCGGTCGCGATCTGGCCGATGTGTCCAAGCGGGTGGGTCTGCCCGGCATCTGGTATGCCGGCAGCCACGGATTCGAGCTGACCGCACCCGACGGTGAGCACCACCAGAACGAAGAAGCGGCACAAGCGATTCCGGTGCTCGCCGAGGCGGCGGCCAAGCTGCGCGAAAAGCTCGGGTCGATTCCCGGAGTTGCGGTGGAGCACAAGAGATTTGGCGTGGCTGTCCACTACCGCAACGTTTCCCGGGACCGGGTCGGTGAAGTCGCCGCGGCAGTGCGCGCCGCCGGGCAGCGCGATGCGCTGCGGGTGACCACCGGTCGAGAGGTGATCGAGTTGCGCCCGGATCTGGACTGGGACAAGGGCAAGACCCTGCGGTGGGTGATCGACCATCTGCAAGATTCGGGCTCGGGAGCACTGTCCCCCATCTATCTAGGTGACGACATCACTGACGAGGATGCCTTTGATGCGGTACCCGGCGACGGTGCGCCAATTCTGGTGCGGCACAACGATGATGGCGATCGTGCCACCGCAGCCAAATACGCGCTGGACAGTCCGGCGCAGGCCGCCGAATTCACCGCCAGCCTCGCCCGCCTGATCACTGACGCTGGCGTGAATTAACCAGCATCCCCTTCGATCCGAAAAACCTCGTAAAAGACGCAACACGGTGGCGCGAACGGAGTTATTCTGCGCGGCAGTCTATCGGGAGGACTGTCATGTCGTTCGTGTCCGCGACCCCAGAAACAATCACCGCTGCTGCGACGAACCTGGCCAGCATTCGACAAGCGATCAGCGCGGCAACCGTGGCGGCTCTGGGCCCCACCACACAACTGCAAGCAGCGGCCGCCGACGAAATATCAACGGCGATAACGGCAATCTTCGGTGCACACGGTCAGGCGTATCAGTCGCTCAGCGCCCAGGCGTCGGCGTTTCACGAACAGTTCGCGGCCGCGGTGGCCAACGCCGCCGGCGCCTACGCATCGGCCGAGACAGCCAGCATCGACCAACTCATCCTGAGTGCGATCAACGCCCCCACCCAGACGTTGTTGGGACGCCCGCTCATCGGTGACGGCGCGGCCGGCGCACCCGGACAGCCCGGCGGTGACGGCGGCATCCTGTACGGCAACGGCGGCGCCGGCGGCACCAGCACTACCGCGGGAGTGGCCGGGGGCGCAGGCGGCTCGGCCGGGCTGATAGGCAACGGCGGCAGCGGCGGCCATGGTGGAGCCGGCGCGGCCGGCGGAGCGGGTGGCAGCGGTGGCTGGCTGTTCGGCAATGGCGGGGCCGGCGGGAACGGCGGCGTTGGGCTGAACAACAGCACGCCCTTGGGCGTCGCCGGCAACGGCGGGGCCGGTGGGGCCGGCGGACGGGCTGGATTCCTCTACGGCAGCGGCGGGGCGGGCGGCAACGGCGCAGCGGGCGGAAACAATACGGCCGGTGGCGGGACCGCCGGAACCGGCGGCGTTGGCGGGGCGGGCGGCAATGCCGGCCTGTTCGGTCATGGTGCCGCGGGCGGAACCGGTGGGGGCGGCGGCACAAACTCCGCTGGGGGGTTGCCCGGCCAGCCGGCGAGCGCCGGCAACGGCGCCGCTGGCGGCCACGTG
>NZ_LZKQ01000238.1 GCF_001668675.1 Mycobacterium asiaticum
CGCAATACACCCAGAAAGTGCCCCTGTTCAGCGTCGGTTGATGTTTGACGGATCTATTTCGGTTGATCCTTGACACTACTGAGCAGCCGCGAGCGGATCCCCGTCAAATCTCAGGCAATCACGGCAGTATGTTCCTCAGGCCCAACAATCCTGATGTAAAAGCGCTGGCAAAGTTGAGCAAGCCGGAGTTGCCGCCGGCCCAGTCCTGAATGATGTTCGGGACGCCGACGTTTCCGATACCCGATGTCACCCCGACGGTCTTGTTGTTCATGCCGGCGGCGGTGTTGAAGAATCCGGACATATACCCGGCGTCACCCGCTGATGAAGCGCCGGTGGCCGTATTGAAGAAGCCTGAGGCATTGATGCCGGTATTTCCAAACCCCGAATTGGCCTGGCCGGAGTCGGTTGTGTAGCCGAATCCGTTGTTTACGTTGCCCGAATTCCAGAAGCCGGTATTGACCGAGCCCGAATTACCGCCTCCGGTATTTACCAGTCCGGTGTTATTCCAGCCTGTGTTGACGCCGCCGGCGTTGCCGAAGCCGGTGTTGAAGATACCGCCGTTCCCGACACCGGTGTTCATGGCGCCGGAGTTGCCGAAGCCGAAGTTTCCCGCGCCCGAGTTCCCTAGACCGATGTTATTGGCGTAGGCCGAATTAAGAGCGTTGGTCCCCGAGTTGAAGAAGCCGATGTTTCCGTCACCCGAGTTGAAGAACCCGATATTATTGTGTCCGGAATTACCGAGGCCCAAGTTCCCACTGCCAGAGTTCAGCAAGCCCGCAAGGTTGATACCTATTCCGTTATCACCGTGCAGACCTATCCCGATATTGTTGTTCCCGGTATTGCCGAAGCCGAAATTATTCACACCACTATTACCAGCGCCGATGTTGGCGATGCCGCTGTTGCCGCCGCCATAATTACCGACACCTGTGTTTCCGACCCCTACGTTGCTATCGCCGAGGTTCCCCAGACCAACATTGTTGTTTCCGACGTTGCCACCACCGATGTTGCCATTGCTTGGCAAGGAGATCTCGGGTTTCTCGGGATCGACGGAGCCATTTCCGAAGCCGAAGTTATTACTGCCGATATTTCCGCCGCCAAAATTGGAGCCGCCTTTGTTTCCGTCACCGATGTTGCCGTCACCGATATTGCCGTTGCCCAGGTTGGATTTACCGACGTTACCGATGCCCAAGTTGGGCAGCGTCTGCAATAGGTCTTGCAGAATCTGCGGCGGAGCCAACTGCGTCGCCGCCACCGCTGCACCCCGGTAATAGTCGAACATGGCGGCCACATCCTGGGCCCACATCTGCTCGTAGGCACCTTCGAGTGCGGCGATTGCCGGCGCCTGCAGACCGAACCAATTTGACATCACAGCACGCACCAGCGAATTGCGGTTCAGTTCGACCATCAACGGATCCACGGTAGCCGCGCGGGCTGCCTCGAACGCCGATGCGACCGCCCGGGCCTGGTCGGCCGCGCCCGCGGCCTGGGCTGCTGCGGCGCCCAACCACTGCGAATACGGGACCGCCGCGCCCATCATCGCGGCAGCTGCTGGACCCTGCCAGGCCTGACCAGCGAGCCCCGAGATCACCGATCCGAACGACGACGCCGAAGAACCCAGTTCCGAGGCGAGCCCTTCCCATGCCACTGCCGCGTCCAACATCGGACCCGAACCCGCACCGGAAAACATCAACAGCGAATTTATTTCTGGCGGCAACACCGAGAAATTCACGAACCAAACCTCCTGGCGAGTAGCCGGTACGAAGCGGCAACCGAGCAAGCCGCAACGGAAGCGACTTACTCCGCGCAAACATCGTAGGATGCTGACAGCCACCGCACTAGAATTTCTAGATAAATTCGCGGATCGCATGTTATTCGGCGGCTCAACATCAAAAGGTTTTTTCAACACATTCGAACAGAATTCGGCCACAGTAGGACGAGGCTCGGTCGGGACCCCGGGGAATCGGAGTTGGACCCACGGACCCGGCCGGCAACCGGCTGCATCATTTGGCGGCCTCGGTCAGCGTTGAGGTGCGTCAGCAGCGGCGAACATGCCCAGCGCCCTCGCCCTTGACGGAGCCGCGTGCAACACCCCGCTATCGGTTACCGGTTAACTCCCAGTCTTTGACGTCGGCATAAGGACCGAACAGGTCTGCAGGCAGATCAGCAGATATCGGCTGACCGGTCCGCGCGCGCCGAGGCCAATCCCGGTTCGCCAGTGCGGGTTTTGCCAATGCAGCGAGATCGGCAGCGCCCGATGCGATCAAGTCTGCGGCGTCGTGCGGGGCGTCAAGGTGGCCGTTGGCAATAACCTTCAGCCCGCTGTATTGCTTAGCAAGGTGGGCAAGCGTGCGATCGGTGTCGGCGAACGCTGGTGCCAGCGCGCGGTACTCAGTGGTGTGGATGTAATCGATGCCGGTGTCACCAAGCGAACCGAAGATGACCGCAGCGTCGTCCTCGCCGCCGGCCCAGCGGTGGTTGTAGTCGGAGACTTTGCCTTGCGATATCCGGATACCAACTGCAATGTCCGCTCCGACGGCTGCGACTACATCGCGGCAGATTTCAGCTGCAAGGCGAACGCGATTGACGACGCTGCCGCCATACTCGTCGGTCCGTGTGTTCATGTAGTCGGTAAGAAACGCGTCGAGGAGATAACCGTTGGCCCCGTGAATCTCCACACCATCGAAGCCAGCGTCTCGGGCCATCAAGGCCGCATTGACGAACGAGGTGCGGACGTCACGAATCTGTTCGGCAGTCATCGCTTGCGGAAGAGAAAAACTGCCCGAGCCGCGGTACATCGATGCTTGTTCGCCATGCGGTCGCACCGCCGAAGGCGCCCACGTGACTTTGGTGTTGGGGTTGCCTTGCGCTTGGCTGCCGGCATGCATCAATTGAGCGAAATATTTTGCCCCAGAGGCGTGTACGCCCTCAACGATCTCCCGCCACGCGTCCACCTGAGCCGAGTTGCTGATCCCCGGTTGAAATAAGTAGCCCTGGCTAGCCTGGTCATCGATGTAAAGCCCCTCGGTGATCAGCAGAGCAAATCCGCCTTCAGCGAACACCCGGTAGTAGGCACCCATTCGAGCGGTTGGTAAGCCTGCTGCCGTCGCGCTCACGCGGGTCATCGGCGCGAGGACCACCCGGTTGACGAGCTCAACGTCACCGATGACGGTCGGGCTGAACAGGATTTCTTCAGGAGTTTTGTCGCGCGCAGTCACCGACATCGACACCGGCTTTCGTTCTCCACCGTTCGCGTTTGCTCGCTGGCCGGCGTTATGCCAGTGCGCAGAACGCACCGCGCTTCGCAAACATTCCACATCGATCGCGGCTGTGCATTTTGCGCCCTGTGGCAATTAGGCCAGATGACCGCAAGCACCAGCGGCTCAACCGTTCTTATAGCAACTATTTCCTAGTGCTATAGTCGGGGTCATAGCCGCTCGCAACGCCCGGTAGCTGTATCGGAGGGAGGGTGTTGGCAGTGAAAATCGCGATCAGCGGCGCCGGAGTGGCAGGCCCGACGCTCGCTTACTGGCTGCACCGGATCGGTCACGAGCCGACCCTGATTGAGCATGCGGAGCGCTTTCGCACCGGCGGGTACGTCATCGATTTCTGGGGGTCCGGCTACCGCGTAGCGGAACGGATGGGACTGGAGGCGGCCATCCGCCAAGCTGGGTATGGGATGCAGTCGCTCCGTTCGGTCGGCCGGGACGGTGAGCTCTTGGCCAGTCTGGAAGTGGACGGATTTAGGCGGGCTGCCGGCGGGAAATTCACCACCGTGGCGCGCGGCGACCTAGCTGGTGCCATCTATGCCGCTATCGAGCGCGACGTCGAGACGATCTTCGATGACAGCATCACGGCAATCAACCAGCACCCGGACGGGGTCAGTGTGAACTTCGCGCGGTCAAAGAGTCGCGATTTCGACCTCGTCATCGGTGCCGACGGTCTGCACTCCAACGTGCGGCGGCTGGCATTTGCACCCGAGCACGACGCCGAGCGCTATCTTGGCTGCCTCGTCGCGGCCGCCGTGGTAGCGGGATATCGGCCCCGGGATGAATTGGTGTACGTCACTTACAGCCGACCGGGCCGCTCGATCGCCCGATTCGCGCTGCGGGGCGACCGCACCCTGTTCCTGTTCGTGTTCCGCTCCGAGGAACGCCGTGTTCCCGACGATCCCGATGCGCGAAAAGCGTTGCTGTGGCGCGAATACTCCGAGGCGGGCTGGGAATGCAAGCACATCCTCGCAGCGGTCGACGACAGCGACGACCTCTACTTCGACGTCGTCAGCCAGATTCGCCTAGACCGCTGGTCGCGGGACAGAGTGGCGTTAGTCGGCGACGCCGCCGCGTGCGTATCACTGCTTGCGGGTGAAGGCACCGGCCTGGCCATGACCGAGGCCTACGTACTGGCCGGGGAAATCCAGCGCGCACAAGGCGATCACCAGCGTGCTTTTCACGCCTACGAGACACGAATGCGCCCCTTCGTTGAAGGGAAACAAAATAACGCGACGAAGCTCCTACCCGTCTTCGCAACCAAGACGGAGTTGGGGATCCGGGTCCGCCACCTGGTGATGCGGGCGATGAACTTCCGCCCATTGGGCGACCTGCTCGTCGCTCGTAGCCTGCGCGACGACATCGACTTGCCCGACTATCCGATGTGACACCGTCCGACGGGCACAAGAAATTCGCAAGAATCACGCGAAGATCCGGCATGCGCGCCCCGCAAAGCTGAGCTCAACAAAGCCGCGCACGAAAGGCAGACAACGTTGAGCTCTTCGATAAAGCAGATTACGGCCTGGGTGGTGCTGTCCGGCGGCCTGGCGACCCTGTCCTTGGGGTTGACCCAAGCCACCGCCGCGGCGCAGCCCGCACCGATGGTGTGCCAGGACGGAAGTACCACGCCGAGCCCGACCAACAGTTGCACCTACCAATGGTGTCCGGGCTCACCGGAAATGAAGCACATGCCGGACTGGGACCGCAGCGTCTGCCACCCCTGGTATTTCGACGAGAACAGCCCCTTGACCGACTCGATCATCATCGAAGGCTTTCCGCCGCCGCGGCCACCGTCGCTGCAATGCATTCCCATCCTGACCTGCCGACCGTGAGGGATCCGTAGCCACCGGGGGAAGAGAGAAAGGAATCAACGATGATTCGCTGGGCGCGGTTCATGACAACCGCTTTGGCAACAGCCGCGTTAGCCCTGGCGCTCGGCGTGGGCTCGGGGGTTGCCCACGCTGACGGGGAACGGCACTGGTGCCCCGGCGACGACCCACGTGGGGAGCCGGGCGGCGCATTCATCACCAGCCCACCGAATTGGGACTGGAATGTGTGCCACGTCTACTACATCGTCCCGGCCGGGCAGGGGAATGTGTCGCCGGGGATTTTGGCTGATGCGCCGCCACCGCCACCGCCGGTGGTGTGTTGGGCACTGTTCATCCCGCGGCCCTGCTGACCGACGTGCCCGACGTGCCCGACGAAAGGCGCGCCGAGCGTGATCCTTATGAAACAGAAACCGCCGAAATAGGTGCATAGGGCGCACGTTCGACGAACAGACGTCCTCGAAAGCCCCCCGCTCGGCAACCACGCCAAACGCTATGCCGCCTTGGCCTCGAGTTCGTCGGGCTCATCGACCGGGTCGACGGCGCGCTCCCGTCGCGTCTGACTGTGTATCGCGGCGACGGCCGCGACGACCACGCAGACCCCGGCGGGCAGGATCAGCGCGTATCCGCCGAACCGCGCGCCGGCGAGCAACCCGGCCACCCCGCCCGCGAGGAACAGCACGAATGTGGCCGACAGGATCATGGCCTTCCACTTCTCGATGCCATGCCTCCGGCTGCGGCCGATCATCAGGCCGAGGTCGGTGATAGTTCCGGTGAAATGCGTAGTGCGCACGGCCATACCGCGGAAGTTCGAGGTCAACGCGTTCTGCATGCCCAACGCGGCGGCAGTTACGACGGCATGGACAACGGGCGGCTCGATACCCACCGCTGCGATCTGCGTCTTCAGTCCGGCGACTTCCAGTCCGGTGGCCACCAGCAGCAGCAGGATCGCCTCGAGTGTCAGAACGGCCGCTTGCCGCGGTCCGAGCAACGCGCGAGTCGGCGCGAGAACCGCTCCCGCGACGGCGGCCCCGACCAGGAAGCCCACCACGATCCCCGCCAGCAGATGGCCCTCATACAGCCAGGGGTTGGCGGTGTTCATACCCAGCTGAGTCGTGACCGCGGTGACGTTACCCACCGGGAAGGCGAAAATCAGTATACCGACTGCGTTTACGAATCCCGCGGTCAGCGCGAGCACGGCGCTGAAACTCAAAACCCACTTCGGCGAAGCGGACTCGCCGCCAACGGCGGCGTCCTTCCGCGGCGACATCATTCCCCCCCATACCCAATGAGATACTTACTTAATCATTTCTGTTGGCAACTTTTCGCCGCTCTAAAAAGAAACTACCAGCCGGATAGCCATCGGGCCCGTCGGCGAATCGCCTTCATAGACTTCACAAAAGCTAGGCGGCGCGTCCCGGGCGGCGCGGTTTCGCGAAAACCGCAGCTCGAACGGCTGCCGGCTGGATGGCCTTGGTCGCGGTGTGTCCGAAGTCATTGGGCAACGACAAGCGGAACACCTTTTTCCAGGCGGATGTGACCTGACGCGGCAATGAGCCCGTGGTGTAAGTGAGGCCATACCTTTCGAACAGCTCTTGCACCTTCGGCGCGATTTCCTGGTAACGGTTGCTGGGCAGGTCGGGGTAAAGGTGATGCTCGATCTGGAACGACAAGTTGCCGGTCATGAAGTGCAGCAAGGCGTTTCCGGAGATATTGGCCGAGCCCAGCATTTGCCGCAGGTACCACTGGCCGCGGGTTTCGCCATCGATGGATGTCTTCTCGTAGGTCTGCACACCCTCGGGGAAGTGCCCGCACATGATCACCGAGTGCGTCCACAGGTTCCGCACCAGGTTGGCCGTGAGATTGGCGGTAACCGTGGTCACCGCAGACGGACCGGACAGCAACGGATGCAGCACATAGTCACGCACCAGGTGCTTGCGCACCTTGGCCAAGACCTTATTGCCCTGGCGCTGGAATTCCGCTTTGTCACTGCGGCCCTGCAGGTACTTGCCGATCTCGAGATCGTATGCGGCGATACCGTATTGGAACAGGCAGGCGTTGATGAAGTTCCACAACGGCTGGGCGAGATAGAACGGCTTCCAGCGTTGGTCCTCATCGACCCGCATGATGCCGTAGCCCAGGTCGTGGTCCTTGCCCAGCACGTTGGTGTAGGTGTGGTGGACCTCGTTGTGCGAGTGCTTCCACATCTCCGCCGGCGAGGCGTTGTCCCACTCCCAAGTGGTGGAATGAATTTTCGGATCGCGCATCCAATCCCACTGGCCGTGCATGACGTTGTGTCCGATCTCCATGTTCTCGATGATCTTGGAGAACGACAGGCCCGCCGTGCCGATCAGCCAAGCGGGCGGGAACAGCGAGAAGAGCAACACCGCGCGACTCGCAAGTTCGAGCCGACGCTGCCCGTCGATGACGTTGCGGATGTACGCGGCGTCGCGTTCACCGCGGCCGGCCAGCACGTGTTCGCGGATGGCGTCGAGTTCGCGGCCCAGGTTCTCGATGTCTTCGTCGGACAGGTGGGCCGCCGGATTGGCTTGTGTGGCAGTCATATCGGCTCCTCAGAGGTCTAGTTCGCAGGCGCCCGCGGCGGCGGACACGCAGGTCTGGATTTGCACGTTCTCGTCACCGGCGGTGGCGGTGGTGACGTCGCCGTTGCGCAGGTCGCGCACGGCGCCCTGCCGCAGCGGAACAACGCACCCGAAGCAGATACCCATCCGGCAACCCGATGTCATCAACACCCCGGCCGATTCGCCGGCGTCCAGCAGCGTCTGTGCACCACCGGCTTCCACCACGCTGCCGGTCTTGGCGAACGTGACGGTGCCACCTTCGCCGGCCGAGATCACCGCGGGGCGAAACCGCTCGATGTGCAGCTGGTCGGGGATTCCGCAAGTGGCCCAGCGCTGTTCGAGCGCATCGAGCAGACCGGCCGGCCCGCAGGCCCACGTCTGGCGTTCGGCCAGGTCATCCACCAGCTCGTCGAGGCGCGCCACGTCGAGCATCCCCTGTGAGTCGGTGTGCTTCTCCACCAACCGGATTCGGCCCTCGCGGGCGAGCATGCGCAGCTCCCAGCCGAAGATGACGTCCTCCGGCGTGGGCGCGGAGTGGACAAGCACGATGTCCGGATCCGGACCGCCGATATCGGCCATGTTGCGCAACATGCCCATCACCGGGGTGATGCCGCTACCCGCGGTGACGAACAGCAACTTGGCAGGTGGCCGGTCGCCCAGAACGAAATCACCGGCGGGCTGGTCCAGCTGGACGACCGTCCCGACGGTTGCCTTCCGGACCAGGTGGTTGCTCACCACCCCGTCCGGAATGGCCTTGACGGTGACCGCGAAGCATCCGTCGCGCCGATGCAGTTTGGAGGTCAGTGAATAGGCCCGCCAGTGCCGAACGCCGTCGACGTCGACACCGATGCGCACGTACTGTCCCGGCACGTGAGTCCGCCAGCCGCGCCCGGGCCTGATCACCAGTGTGGCCGCATCGCGGGTCTCTGGGTGGACCGCAACGATGCGCCCGCGTAGGTCGGTGCCGAAGCGCAGCGGATCGATCAGGTCGAGGTAATCGCTGGGAACCAGCGGCGTCGACAGCGGGACGGCGGCGCGCTCGGCAAACTTCAGCACTCGTTCACGCAATGCGCTGACGACGTTCGGTCGGGAGGCGAGTGTGGTCATGACTTCATGCTGGTTGTTTCCAGAGGTAAAGTCTTGACTACACCGTGTGAAAATCCAGCATGAATTTGTTCGAAAGGAATAATCATGGCAGATCAGTCGCTGGGTCTGACCGGTCTGCAGCTGGACGAACCCGTGGTCAGGGCGCTGGAGGCGATCCTGCCGGCGATGGCTGAGCGAACCGTGACGGCGGTCACCGTGGAGGTGCCGAGCTACGCCGACGCGTTCAGCGGGCAAATGGGGCAGATCATCGAGAACGCTGTGCAAACGTCGCTCGGTGCGTTCCTGCGATTGGCGACACGGCCCGAGGACACCGACCACGACAGGTCGCTTTTCCCGGCGATCAACGGCGCCTACGAGCTCGGCCGGGGCGAAGCCCGCCAGGGCCGCTCGATCGACGCACTGCTGGCGGCCTACCGAGTGGGCGCCCAAGTCGCCTGGCAAGAGTTGTCGGCGACGGCGGTCGCGGCGGGACTCCCCGCGTCGACGATCGCCAGGTTCGCCGAGTTGGTGTTCGCCTACATCGACCGGCTATCGGCGTCCAGCGTGTCGGGCCATGCCGACGAGCTGGCCACCACGGGACGGGTCCGGCAGCGGTACCTTGACCGGCTGACGCAGGATTTGCTCGCCGGTGAACCCGCGGCAACACTGCTCACCGCCGCCGAGCGGGCGGGCTGGCAGCCACCCGACACACTCACCGCGGTCGTGCTGCCACTGAATCAAACGCGAGGCCTGGCGACCCAGTTCGGCCAATCGACGCTCCAGCTTTCCGAGGATCTGCCGGGCGTCGACGCGCCGGAGGCCCTCGCGGTGCTGCTGGTCCCCGATATGGCCGGCGCCGCCCGGCGCCAGCTGGTCTCTGCCCTCGCCGGCCGACGGGCGTTGGTAGGTCCGCCCCGTCCGTGGATGCAGGTGCGGTCGTCCTACCGGCGGGCGTTACGGGCCCGGGTTCTCTTGAGCGCCAATGGCTCCGATGGTTCTGCGGCAATCGATACCGACGAACATCTGGCGGAGTTGATTCTCGGCGCCGATCTCGAGTCCCTGCAGGATCTTCGTGCGCGGGTCTTGGCGCCGTTGTCCGACCTGCCACCAAGTAGCGCCGACCGGCTCACCGAAACGCTCCGGTCGTGGGTGCTGCACCAGGGCAGGCGCGACGCGGTCGCCGCGGATCTTTTCGTACACGCTCAGACGGTGCGCTACCGGATGACCCAACTACGCGAACTGTATGGCGACCGGCTGACGGATCCGCGCACCGTGTTGGAACTGACAATCGCGCTGGGGCAGGGCGCCGCGCACTAGACTCCCCCAATGCGGCGACGTCGAATATGGCAATTCCCCTTTGTGACAACACTGATCGTCGTGGCGGCATTGTCAACCGGCTGCGGCCACTCCGCGGCGCCGGGTCCGACCACCACGTCGACGAGCAGCACGGCTCCGCAACCGACCAGCAGCACGACCCCGGCCACCAGCGCCCCCGCCAACCCGGACTCTGGTGTGTCACAGGGGCAGACGTACGGCATCACCATAATTTCGATCGACGGCGCCACGCCGGACAATCGCGGTCGCTGGCACGGCCGGGCCGCGCAACTCTCGGGCGGTGATCCACGCGTCGCGGATGCGTTCAACAACGCCAGCAGGGCATCGGCGAACGGGCAGATCGAGCCGGTGCGCGCTGCGGCCGACCCCGATGCCGAGTGGCTGCTGGAACTGAATCCGACGCTGACGTTTCGACCCACAGCCATCGCGGAACTCATCGTCGGCGTGTATTCGGCCCGTCACGCGGCGCACCCGACCAATTCGGTGAGCACCATCGCCATCGACAGTCGAACCGCGAAACCGATTACCCTGGCTGATCTTTTCCGCAATCAGCAAGACGGGCTGAATCGGTTGGCGGAACAAACGAAGATCATCTTCCCGCAGGTATACGGCGGCTCGACGCCCGACGAGGAAGGGACCCGGCCGATCGCCGACAACTTCGCCAACTGGATACCGACGAGCGCCGGGATGGAGTTGCATTTCAACGATTACCAATTCGGTCACGGTCTACCGGTCATCACCGTGCCGTGGTCGGCATTGACCGATGTGCTCGCCCCGGACATGCTGGCTCTGACGCACGACTAGTTGCAGCTTTCGGCCAAGAATTCATTTCCATCCCATTTGCGGCCCTCTTGGGTTTAAATCTCTCGTAAAGCACGCAATTCGGAAGTTGGAGATGGCGTTCGACAGATCCGAGGAGGGCCCGATGTCGCCTCAAACCGGCTGCGGTCCTTTCGCGGCGGGGTAGGGCCATGGATTACGGGTTGTTGCCGCCGGAGATCAATTCGGGACGCATCTACGCGGGACCCGGTTCGGCATCGATGCTGACGGCCGCGACTGCGTGGGACGGTGTGGCCGCGGTGCTGAATTCGGCCGCCTCGTCCTATGCCGCGGTTCTCACCGGCCTGGCCGCCGAGTCGTGGCTGGGTCCAGCGTCGGCGTCGATGGCGGCCGCGGTCGCGCCGTTCGCCGGGTGGTTGGGCACCGCAGCCATGCGGGCAGAACAGACGGCCAATCAGGCCAGGCGGGCGTCCGGTGCGTTCGAAGCCGCGTTTGCCATGACAGTGCCCCCGGCCCTCATCGCGGCCAACCGCAGTCAGTTGGCCTCTCTGCTCGAGACCAACCTGTTCGGGCTCAACACCCCGGCGATCGAGGCAATCCAGGCGGATTACGCCGAGATGTGGGCCCAGGACGCCGCCGCCATGTTCACCTATGCCGCAGCGTCCGAGTCGGCCGCCGCGCTGACGCCGTTCACGCAACCGTTGCAGGTCACCCACCCAACGGGCGCGGCCACCGAAGTCGCGGCCGCCACCACGAATGCGAGCGCCGAAGCGCTGACCGGGCTCGGATTCTCGATCACGCCTCAAACGCTGCAAGGGCTGACAACACTGCTGTCATCGGCATCGGCAGGGCTGCTGGACATCCCCGCCGGGCTCGACAGCCTCGTCGGGGAACTGGACCTCGCGGCCACCTACATCGCCGTCACCGCGACCGCCAGCCTCGCGCTGGCGGTCGTCAACACCGCCCGTCCGTGGATATTCAGTTATGCCGGCACCAGCGTGGACGAGGGGCTGGACACCGGAGCCCCGCAACCGGCGCAGAGCGCGCCGGTTCGGACGGGGCCCGACGACGCCGGAATGCCTCGGGGGATCACTGCTTCGGTGGGTGTCGGCCAGGGTGCGCTGGTCGGCGGGCTCAAGGTGCCGCACAGCTGGACCACGGCCGCCCCGGAAATCCGGCTGGCCGTGGAAGCGTTGCCCAGTGCGGCCGTCGGCCCCGCGCCGACGAACTTCGGTGCCGCACCGGCGGCGTTGCTGAGCGGGATGGCGCTGGCGGGAATGGCCGGCCGCGGCGGTACCGCGGGGAGCGGGCGCGCGACCGCCGACGCGGGAACGGACGACGACACCCAGCCGCAACGCAAGCCCACCGTCGTGGTGATTCAGCAGCCACCTTCCGCGGCGGGACCGCCTAGCCAACATCCGCGTTGACCGTCAGACCGCGACGCCAAACCTGTCAGCATCGAGCTCCCGCGAAAACCGTTGTGTCGGTGGCCTCTCCGCGCAGAAATCGGCGGGCGGAACGCGGCGGTGTCATTCTGAGATGTTTGTCGATGGCCTGAGGTGGCAATGATGAAGCGGAGGTGGGCGTATCGGCCGGCCTGTACGTCCGCCCAGGTCCCGTCGGTTCAGCCCGAGAGCCGACGGGACCGCTTTATGTGCGGACCGTCCCACCGATACCCAACCCCAGGCGGCAAAGTACCGGCCCACCTGGGAGTACCGTGCCGCGTATGAATGGCTCATCGACCGGCGTCTGGATTCTCGGCGGCTATCAGAGCGACTTTGCGCGCAACCTGAGCCGTGAGCGCCGGGACTTCGCATCGCTGACAGCGGAAGTGGTGGACAACACCTTGGCAGCGGCCCGGACGGACGCCGCGGACATCGGCGTCGTCCATGTCGGAAACGCCTTTGGTGAGATGTTCGCCACACAAGGTCACCTCGGCGCCATGCCGGCCACCGTGTGCGACGGCCTCTGGGACACCCCGGCCGCACGGCATGAGGCCGCGTGCGCTTCGGGCAGCGTGGCCGCTCTGGCGGCGATGGCCGATCTGCGATCGGGCGCCTATGACGCCGCGCTGGTCGTAGGCCTCGAGCTGGAGAAGACGGTGCCCGGCGACACCGCCGCACAGTACCTGGGCGCGGCCGCCTGGACCGGCCACGAGGGCACGGAGGCCAAGTACCTGTGGCCGTCGATGTTCGCTCAGGTCGCCGACGAGTATGACCGCCGCTATGGCCTCGACGAAGCCCATCTGCGGGCCATCGCCCAGGTCAACTACGCCAACGCCCGCCGCAACCCGAACGCGCAGACCCGCGAGTGGACCGTCCCGGATCCGATCACCGACGACGACGCCACCAACCCCATAACCGAGGGCCGGCTGCGGCGGCTGGATTGCAGCCAGATGACCGACGGCGGCGCGGGCGTGGTGCTGTGCAGCGACGCCTTCCTGCGCGATCATCCCGACCTGCGGCCGGTGGGCCGGATTGACGGTTGGGGGCATCGGACCGTGGGGTTGGGGTTGCGGCAGAAGCTGGACCGCGCCGCCGACGATCCCTATGTAGTGCCCCATGTGCGAGCGGCGGTGCTCGACGCGTTGCGGCGCGCCCGGGTGACGCTAGACGACGTCGACGGGTTCGAGGTGCACGACTGCTTCACCCCCAGCGAGTATCTGGCCATCGACCACATCGGCCTGACCGGACCCGGCGAGTCGTGGAAGGCCATCGAGAACGGGGAGATCGAGATCGGCGGACGGCTGCCCATCAATCCCAGTGGCGGGCTGATCGGCGGCGGGCACCCGGTCGGCGCGTCCGGGGTGCGGATGCTGCTCGACGCGGCCAAGCAGGTTAGCGGGACGGCCGGCGACTATCAGGTCGACGGCGCCGAGACGTTCGGCACGCTCAACTTCGGCGGTAGCACCGCCACCACCGTCAGTTTCGTCGTCAGCAAGGCGGGTTGATCATGGATGTAGAAATTGTCGGCAAGTACCTGTCCACCCTGCCGGAAGACGACGACCATCCCTACCGGACCGGCCCGTGGCGTCCGCAGACCACCGAGTGGGACGCCGACGACCTGGCCGTCGTCGAGGGCGAACTCCCTCGCGACCTCGACGGCATCTACCTGCGCAACACCGAGAACCCGCTGCACCCAGCGTTCAAGACCTATCACCCTTTCGACGGCGACGGCATGCTGCACGTGGTGGGGTTCCGGGACGGGAAAGCCTTCTACCGCAATCGATTCGTCAAGACCGAAGGCTTCCTCGCCGAGAATGAGGCCGGCGGGCCGCTGTGGCCGGGACTGGCCGAACCCGTGCAGTTCGCCAAGCGTGAAAAGGGCTGGGGCGCACGTGAATTAATGAAGGATGCGTCCAGCACCGACGTCATTGTGCACCGCGGAATCGCCCTGACCAGCTTCTACCAGTGCGGCGACCTGTACCGGGTGGACCCCTATTCGGGTGACACGCTGGGCACCGAGAGCTGGAACGGCGGCTTCCCCGCCGACTGGGGAGTATCGGCGCATCCCAAGGTGGACAACCGGACCGGGGAGCTGCTGTTCTTCAACTACAGCAAGCAGGACCCGTACATGCGCTACGGCGTGGTCGACGAGAACAACGACCTGGTGCACTACGTGGACATCCCGCTGCCCGGGCCCCGCCTGCCGCACGACATGGCGTTCACCGAAAACTACGCCATCCTCAACGATTTCCCGCTGTTCTGGGATCCGGGGCTGCTCGAGCACCAGGTGCATCTACCGCGCTACTACCCGGACCTGCCATCGCGCTTCGCGGTGATACCGCGCCGGGGCAAGACCGCCGAAATCCGCTGGTTCGAGGCCGACCCGACCTACGTCCTGCACTTCACCAACGCCTACGAAGACGGCGACGAGATCGTGCTGGACGGCTTCTTCGAGGGCGCGCCTCAACCGCTGGAGAGCGGTACCGGCCCAAGCGGCAAGTGGGAGAAGCTGTTCCGATTCCTCGCACTGGACCGGATGGAGGCTCACCTGCATCGGTGGCGGCTGAATCTGGTGACCGGCGCGGTGCGCGAGGAACGGCTGTCGGAGTCGATCACCGAGTTCGGCACCATCAACGCCGACTACGCGACCGGCAAGTACCGCTACACCTACGCCGCCTCCGGCAAACCGGGTTGGTTCCTGTTCGACGGGCTGGTCAAGCACGACCTGCGCACCGGTGCCGAGGAGCGCTATTCGCTGGGCGACGGCGTCTACGGCAGCGAGACCGCGATGGCGCCCCGGGTCGGCAGCGCCGCCGAGGACGACGGCTACCTGGTCACCCTGACCACGGACATGAACGCCGACGCGTCGTATTGCCTGGTGTTCGACGCCGCCCGGGTCGCCGACGGCCCGGTGTGCAAACTGCAACTGCCCGAACGCATTTCCAGCGGTACGCATTCGACGTGGGTGCCCGGCACCGAACTGCGACGCTGGGATCAGACGGAGTCGGCGGCCACCGCGGTCGGGCTGTGAACAAGCCGCGCCGCACCACCCAGTGGCCCGAACGGTTGGCCTCGATCGGCGCGATCCGCTTCGCCCGCCGCTCGGCCAACTATGCCGAGACCGTGCGGTTCTACCGCGAGTTGGTGGGTCTGCCGCTCTACGAAACCTTCGGGGAAAGCTATGGCAGCAACGGGGCGATCTTCGGGTTGCCCAGCTCGCAACTGACAATGGAGATCGTCGAGTCGGTGGACCCGGTGGCGCTGGACCACCACGACCAGCTGTGCCTCTACTTCCCAGACAGCCAGGCGCAGCAAGCAGCGATCGCCCGCCTGCATGACGCCGGGCTGCAACAGGCACCGCAGCACCCGTATTGGGAAGCGACGGGCGCGGTCACCTACCGCGACCCCGACGGCCGCGAGGTGGTGTTCGCCCCGTTCGTGTACGGCGCGAACGAGCCCGCTGACAGTTCCGCCTCGGGGCGACACGAGTTCCCGTCGGACTGAGCTCAGCGCTGGCTGCGCCCGGCCAGCGCGGCGACCACCACCGCCCACAACGCGCAGACGATCGCGCACACGGTCGCCGCCGCGCCAACGTACAGTCCGTATTCGGCCGCCACCGGCGCATTCACGTTGCGCTGGTAGTAGAGCACCACCAGCCCCCCGATCAGCAGTGAAACGACCAGCGCGGCAATGGAAGCCACCCGTACCGACAGGCCGCGCCCGACCATCGCACCGGCCACCAGCAGCGTCGACGACAGCAGCACGATGAGCTGGCCCGCCCCGAATCCGCGGGGCAGCTCCAGGCTCCCGTGGGTGCCGCCGATCGCGTTGGCCCACCCGCCGCCGTTGACCTTCGTGGTCAGCCACGGCATCCACGTGCTGACCAACATGGCCAGCGCGAAAAGCGCCACCAGCCAGCCGGGATGCAGACGCCGATGCATGGTTGCGAGGTTAGCCGACCATCGGCGTGGGGCCGGCGCGACGCTCAGCCCGCCAGCGAAGACAGGTTGAAGACGACGCCCGTGGGGTCGCTCGCGGCGGCGAGACGACCGTACGGGGTGTCCTCGGCGTCGCGGAGCACCGCTCCCCCATTGTCGGTGATCACCCGCAGCGTCTTGTCGACGTCGTCGGCGCCGAAGAAGATGCTCCATTGCGGCGGGACGTCGTCGGGCAGGAAGTTCGCGCCGTCCATCACGCCCAGCAACTGCTCATCATCGAACCGGGCTGTGGTGTAGCGGAATTCGTCGGTATCGCCGACCTGCTCGGTGCGCCAGCCGAACACGTCGCGGTAGAAGTCGACCGCCGCGCGGTAATCGCGCGTCGTCAACTGATGCCACACAGGCGCGCCGGCTTCGCCGATCACCTCGTAGCCCCGGTGTTCCAGCGGCTGCCACATGCCGAAGCCGGCGCCCGTCGGATCCGCCGCCACCGCCATGTATCCCTGGCGGGGCACCTCCGAGGGTTCCAGGCACCCGGTCGCGCCGGCGGCGCGCGCGGCGGCGACGGTGGCGTTGATGTCGGCGGTGTGGAAGTAGGTGGCCCAGTGGTCCGGCGCCCGCCACTCGGGGTTGTTGGCCATCAGGCCGGCCACCGAGCGGCCGTCCTTGGCGACCTTGATGTACCCGCCGTACTCGGGTCCGGCGGACTCGAAGGTCCAGCCGAAGACGGTGCCGTAGAAGTCCTGGGCTCGGTCTACGTCGGATGAGGTCAGGTTGATGAAGCAGGGGGCGCCAAGCGGCGCACGGTCACGTACGGGCACGGGGTTCCTCCTCGGTCGATCGGATTCACCGGTACCGACCCGACCGGGGGAAGAAACTCATCGGGCGATCGTCAGCGGTGTACGACCCGATCGCCGTTCATGCCCGGATCCGGACGGGTGAAGACCCGGACGAAGTTATCCAGCGAATCGCGGATGTCACTGCGCAACGCGGCCGCGACGACCATGCCGATCGGCCCGAACAGCGCCGGGCCGCCCAGGTGGACGTCGAAGCTGACCACGGACCCGTCCGCTTTCGGGGCGACCTTGGCGATCAGCTTGACCTTGACGCCGCCGACACCGTCGCCGTTGAGCGTCATGCCCTCGGGCGGCTTGTAGCGCACGATCGTCCATTTGATGCGGTTGGGCATGCCCTTGACCTCGACATAGGACTCGATCACGGTGCCCTTGTCCAGGACTTCCGGCAACTTGCTGCGCCATACCTTGTGGATGGTCAGCCAGTCCTTGTACCGGGACAGGTCGGAGGCATGCCGCCAGGCCTCCTCTGGCGGCAAGGGGACGTCGATGCTTCCGGACAGCTTCGCCATGTCAGCTCCGCTGCTCGCCCGGGTCGACGGCCTTCTTGGCCTGTTCCTGCACCTTGTGAATGGTGTCGGTGTATTTGCCCTGCGTCTTTTGGTCGACGATCTCACCGGCTTTGGTGATGGCCGTCTCCACCTTGTCGGCGTTCGCAGACAGCAGGTCCTTTGCCTTGTTGAGCAATCCCATGCTGATTGTTCCTTCCCCCAGGGCTTCCTTCGAAACCCTACTTAACGCCTTGATCAGCGGCTGCGCTCGGGTCTACCGCGCCGAACAGGGCAACGGCGTTGTCATGGAGCACTTTCCGCAGCCACTCGTCATCGATGCCGTCGATGCGGGTGAGTGCGGTGATCGCTTCGCCGTAGGGGTAGGGGATGTTGGGGAAGTCGCTGCCGAACAGGATCTTGTGGCCGAGATCACGCACCCGCGGTAATTCGGCTGCCGGGTACGGCATGGTCTCGTCGATGAACGCGGTGAAGGCCATGGTGGTGTCGAGTCGCACGTTGTCTCCGGCGGCGCAGATGTCGAGGAACTCGCTGTACTCCGGCATGCCCATATGCGCGATGATCAGCGCCAACGCGGGGAACTTGCGCAGCACCGCGCGCACCGGGTCCGGGCCGGTGAAGCGGCCGGGCGTCGGGCCGGAACCGGCGTGCAGCACGACCGGGACACCCGCCTCGGCAATGGCGCCCCAGACCGGGTCGAGCAGCGGGTCGGTGGGGTCGTATTGGCCCACTTGGACGTGGGCCTTGAAGATGCGGGTCCCCGCTTCGATGGCGTCGGCGACGTACCGCCCGGCGTCGGGCTCGGGGAAGAAGGTTGCGGTGGGCAGGCAGTCGGGGGTCGCGTCCGCGAAGGACTGCGCCCACTGGTTCAGCCAGGCGGCCATATCGGGTTTGTGCGGATAGACCAGGGAGCTGAAGCGCAGCACACCGAAGTCGCGCAGCGCCTGGACACGACGTTGCTCGTCGGCGCGGTAGGTGATCGGCCAGGGGCGTCCGATCAGCGGGCCGGCCGAGTCGAAGTATCGCCACACCTTGTCCATCACTTGCCGCGGCATGAAGTGGGTGTGCACGTCGACGATGCCCGGGAGGCCCAGGGCGCGCCAGATGCTGCGGACGGGTTCAGGATCGGCGACCGCGCTCCAGGTGTCGTGATCGGTGCAGCAGTGCACCACCACCCCTTTCCGTTAGCGCCACAGCTGCGGCTTGACCCCTAGGACCCTGGCCCGGATCCACCACATCGCTTCAATCACACCAGCGCCGATCGCACCGATGCCCAGCGCGATCGACGTCGTCCACAGATTCGACGGGTCGAGCATGAACTTACGTTGTGTCCACGGCAGGACGAGGATCACCACGTACGCCGCGCCCGCGCCTATCACGAGGGCCAGCCGCCACCATTGGTAGGGGCGTGCGGCAACCGCGAGTACCCAGACCCCCGTCATCAGCAAGGTGATCAACGCCGCGGTCGACGCCTGGTCCTGTTCCACCCACGAGGCGTGGCGGCCGTTATAGGCGGTCAGGTAGGTGGCGAATGTGGCGATGCCGACGACCAGCCCGGCCGGCAGGGCCGACGTCAGCACGCGCCGGACGAATCCCGGGTAAGCGCGTTCGTTGTTGGGCGCCAACGACAAAATGAACGACGGGATCCCGATGGTGAACCAGGCTGCGATGGTGACGTGGATCGGCTGAAACGGAAACAGCAGCGGATCGGCTCCTAATGGCTTGGCCAGCAGGCACTCGATGCCGACCAACAGGGCCAGCAGGGCCGAGTACACCGTTTTGGTGAGGAACAAAGTGGCGACCCGCTCGATATTGCCGATCACCCGTCGCCCCTCCCCGACTACATACGGAAGGGTGGCAAACCTGTTGTCCAGCAACACGATCTGCGCTACCGCACGAGACGCCGGGCTGCCGGCACCCATCGCCACGCCGATATCGGCATCCTTGAGCGCAAGCACGTCGTTGACGCCGTCGCCGGTCATCGCGACGGTGTGGCCGTGCGACTGCAGGGCGTGCACGATGGCACGCTTCTGCTCCGGACGCACCCTGCCGAAGCTGGTGTAGGCATCCAGCTCGTCCGCCAGTTCGGCCTGTTCGGTGGGCAGGCGGCGGGCATCCATCGCTTCGCCGTGCAACCCGAGTTTTTCGGCAACCGCCCCCACCGAGACGGCATTGTCGCCGGAGATCACCTTCACCGAAACCTGTTGAGCAGCGAAGTATTCCATGGTGTCGCGGGCATCCGGCCGTACCCTCTGCTCCAGTACGATCAGCGCGACGGGGGTGACGGCGCCAGGGGCATCGGAATCATCGACCGGCACGTCAGACGCCCCCAGCAGCAGCACCCGCAATCCCTGCGCGCCGATGCGCTCCGCTTGTTCGGCCGCCGCCGATTCCGGGTCGAGCAGCACGTCGGGCGCACCGATCACCCAGTTGCCGTGATCGCGAAAGGACACGCCGCTCCACTTGGTAGCCGATTTGAACGGCGCGATGGCGCTGGGAATCCACTGAGGCGCATCGGGATAGGCCTCGGCGATGGCCTGCATGCTGGCGTTGGGACGTGCGTCCGCCGCGGCCAGATTGGACAACACGTCGGCGAGGCTCTCGCTGGTCGCGTCGAGCGCTGCGACATCTGATACGCGCATCCCGCTCTCGGTCAGCGTTCCGGTCTTGTCCGCACACACCACGTCGACCCGGGCCAGTCCCTCGATGGCCGGCAATTCCTGCACCAGGCACTGACGTCGACCGAGGCGAACCACGCCGACGGCGAACGCGATTGAGGTCATCAGCACCAGGCCTTCGGGCACCATCGGCACCAATGCGCCCACCATCGCCAGCACCGATTCGCGCCAGCCCACGTTCGTGGTGAACAACTGGGTGTAGATGGTCAGCAGCCCGGCCGGGATCAACAGGTAGGTGATGAACTGCAGGATCCGGTTGATGCCATTGCGCAGTTCGGATTTCACCAGGGTGAACTTGCTGGCCTCCGCGGCGAGCCTGGCCGCATAGGCGTCACCGCCCACCTTGGTGGCGCGGTACGCGCCGGTTCCGGCGACGACGAAGCTGCCCGACATCACCGGATCACCGACGTCTTTGGCGATCGGGTCGGCTTCGCCGGTCAACAATGACTCGTCGACCTCGAGGTTCTGCTGCTCGATGACGTCACCGTCGACCACGATCTGGTCGCCCGGCCCGAGTTCGATGATGTCGTCGAGCACGACCTGGTCGGGTGCCAGCGACTGGGTGCCGGACCTTCTGCGCACCATGGGTTTTGCCTGCCCGACTATGGCCAGTTTGTCCAGTGTCCGCTTGGCGCGGATCTCCTGGACCATGCCGATCACGCTGTTGGCGACGATGAGCAGACCGAACAGCCCGTTGATCAGTGAGCCGGTCACGAGCACGATGGCGAACAACACACCGAGAATCGCGTTGATGCGCGTGAAGACGTTGGCACGGACAATCTGTGCGATGCTGCGGGTGACGCGGTCGGGGACGTCGTTGATTTGGCCGTCGGCAATCCGTTGTGCCACTTCGGCATCGGTCAGCCCGACGGCGCTCATCGAGTGAAGGTCCCCAGCTTGTCAGAGTCGTAGTACTCGAGGTTGAGGGCTGTTCCGGTGAAGGTCGCTTTGGAAATCGAGCCGGGCAAAGCGTTTTCGGTCGACAGCGGGAAGGTGAAGGTGTCGCCGTCCCAGTGGGTGAGGTCGAACGTCTGGTTCTTCGGTCCCAGCGCGAGTTGCAATTTTCCGTCGCGTTCGGTGACAGTGGCCGGTCCCCAGTAGTCGTTGGCGTAGACACCGACGTACTCGCCGAGCGGTTTCGCCGGCACCGGGCTCACCGGGGGTTGCTTCCCGACGAGCGAGCCGTCGGGATTGTTCATCGGGGCAAGTTGTTGCCGGTAGAGCTGCGCCCAGTCCTCACGCACCTGCCCGTATTGCACCAGGTCCATGAACTGGGCTGCCAGCGCCTCAGGGATGCCGTAGGGAGCCGCATTCGTCAGGGCGACGATGGCCACGTCCGCGGACGGCAACACCGCGAAAGTTGTTGCGGCGCCCAGACCGAAGCCTCCGGAATGGCTGTACTGGGTGCGCCCCGATGAGGTCACCGACACGTTGAAGCCGTAGCCGTAGGTACTGGCCCGCGCTTTCGGGTTCTTCGCGGAAACCGAGATCACCTGGGGCGTGTAGGCCGGTAGCAGGGCTTCGAGCGAGGTGATCCGCTGTCCGTTGTAGACACCGTTGCCCAGCAGCATGGCCAACCAGTGCGCCATGTCGTTGACCGACGAACTCACCCCGCCGGCGGGCGTCTGGGGATCGGGATCGCGCTGGAAGCGGGCCTCCCATTTGTCCCCGACCTTGATGTGGTTGACCGCGTGGTTGGGCCGGGCCAGGAAATCGGCGAACCTCGAACTGGTCGACGTCATACCGAGCGGGCGGTACAGGACCTCGTCGGACAGGTCCTCCCAGGACTTGCCGGCCGCGGCGGCGACCGCGCTCGCCGCGGTTGTCACGCCGAAGTTGGTGTAGGCGTAACTGATTCGGAAAGGAGCCAACGGAAGGTAGCGCAGGTGATCGATCACCTGCTGACGGTCATAGCCCAGATCTTCCAGTGCGTCACCGGCGTGGTCGGGCAACCCGGAACGGTGCGAGTACAGGTCGGCCACGCTGACGTTGGTGGTGACGTACGGGTCCATCAACGTGAACCCGGGCAGCTTGGCAACGACGGGTGTGTCCCAGGTGATGGCACCCTCGGTCACCTCGTGCGCGACCACCGTCGCGCCGACCGACTTCGAGATCGAGGCGAGCTGAAAGACGGTGTCCGCGTTCACCTTGTTATCGGGATTGTCACCCTTGCTCGCGTCTTTGACACCGAATCCCTTGGCGTACAGCGTTTTCCCACCATGCACGACGGCTACGGCCATCCCGGGGATGCCGCTGTCGCGCATCAGGTCGGCGACCAGGCCGTCGATCCGGCTGACGGCGTCGTCGACCCGGCCGGCCGGGATGTCGATACCCGACCACTCGTTGGGCGGCACCTGGCCAGGCGCCGGAGAGGGGTTGGCCACCGGTTTGGCCGGTCCGCATCCGACGAGGGCCAACAGCATCACAACGACTACGGCTGTCACCGCACGTTTTGTCATGGCCGCACCTTAGCCCGGGAACGATCGGCGGCCCCATCAGGCGCGTGCGCATTGAGAACCGTCGGCGACCTACAGGCGCCACCACGGGTTGAATCGCAACTGCGCACCCGAATCAATCCGCTGCCCGGGCGTCGGCACCGCGACCTGGACACCGTCCGGCTCGGCCGCTTTGAGCAGCCGCTCGACCGGCTCCGCCCACGGGTGCGGGGCCAGCCGGAACGTGCCCCAGTGCACCGGCACCAGCAACCCCGATCCGGAGTCGGTGACGTCGAGATGCGCCCGCACTGCCTCCTCGGGGTTCATGTGGATATCCGGCCAGGCGGTGTTGTAGGCGCCGATCGGCATCAAGGTCAGGTCGAAGGGGCCATGGTCGGTGCCGATGTCGACGAAGCTCTTGGTGTAGCCGGTGTCGCCGCCGAAGTAGGCGCGGTGCCGTGGGCCGACGAACGCCCACGATGCCCACAGGGTGTTGTTGCGGCTCAGGAATCGTCCGGAGAAATGCCGCGCCGGCATACACATGAGGCTCAGCTCGTCGATTTCGGCGCTCTGATGCCAGTCGAGCTCAATGACGCGCTGCTCGGGTATGCCCCACGACCGCAGGTGGGCGCCCACACCGAGCGGCACCACAAAAGGAGCCCGCTGCATGCGGGCCAGTGCCAGCACGGTGTCGATGTCGAGGTGGTCGTAGTGGTCGTGGCTGATCACGACCGCGTCGACGGCCGGCAGGCCTTCCAGCTGAACCGGCGGGGGGTGCAGCCGGCGGGGGCCGACGACGTCAGAAGGCGAGCACCGGTCACTCCACACCGGATCGGTGAGCACGCGGTAGCCGTCTATCTCCACCAGCGCCGTCGAGTGGCCGAACCAGCTGACCGCCAGCTCAGCGGGCTCGCCCTGGTAGATGGACGGGGCGGCCAGCGGAATGGGGCGCGCGGGACGGCTGTTTGAGCGCGCACCCGCCAGCTCCCACAAGATCTGGCGCAGTTGCTCGCGGTCGATCAGATACAGCGATCCGGGATCGATGTTGACGAACACGCCCTCGCGGTAGTTCGGTGATCCCTCGGCGGCGGCCTGGATCTCGGCCGGGTCGGCACCTAGCGCGGCCGGCGCGCCGTGGAGCGCCCGAAGCAGCCAACCGCCCGCTGCCAGCGAGGCGGTACCGGCTGCCATGCGCAGCGCTCCCCGGATCATGCCGCTATGCCCCCTGGAAGTTCGGCGGTCGCTTCTCCATGCGGGCAATCTGCGCCTCGATCACGTCCTGGCTTGCCCAGGCCTTGTCGAAGAGCTCCTTGTGTTCGGGTGCCGGTTGCTCGATGGAGCCGTCGTCGTTGAGTACCCGTTTGGCGTGCTGAATAGCCAGCGGCGCCAGGCCTGAGATCTCGGCGGCCCACTCCTGGGCGTCGGCGAGCGTCCCGCTCCGGTTGGCCATCCCGGTGTGCAACGCCGCATCCGCGGTGAGCTTCTCGGCGGTCAGCAGCATCGCGCGCGCCCGGCCGTGGCCGACCAGCGAGGACAGCCGCCGGATGCTCCAGTTGTCCAGCGCCAGCCCGTACTTAGACGTCGGGAACTGGAAGAACGCGTCCGGCGCGACAACCCGCAGGTCACACTGCATGGCGAGCTGCAGGCCGGCGCCGATGGCGGGGCCGTTGACGGCGCCGATCACCGGCACCGGAACCGCGTCCATGACCCGGTGCAGTTCAACGAGCCGGTCGGGGTAGTCGGCGGCGAAAGCGTCACCGGACAGGTCGGCACCGGCGCAGAACGCAGTGCCCTGGCCGGTCAGCACAACCGCGCGGGTTGACCCGTTACTGGCCTTCTCGAGCGCTTCCCGCAGTTCGTCGGTCGTGATACGGCTCACAGATGTGAGGCTATATATCCTGGCCCCCATGATCGGTATCACTCAGACCGAAGCCGTGATGACCATCGAGTTGCAGCGCCCCGAGCGACGCAACGCGTTGAATTCCCAGCTGGTCGAAGAACTGCGGGAAGCGCTCGAGAAGGCCAGTAACGGGTCAACCCGCGCGGTTGTGCTGACCGGCCAGGGCACTGCGTT
>NZ_LZKQ01000239.1 GCF_001668675.1 Mycobacterium asiaticum
CGCGCTGGCCCGGGCCCTGACCGACGCGTCGGTCCAGACCGGCGACCGTGTCTGTGTTCTCGGCTTCACCAGCGTGGACTTCACCACGATCGACATCGCGCTGGGACTCGTCGGCGCCGTCGCGGTCCCCCTACAGACCAGCGCGACGCTCACGCAGCTGCAGCCCATCGTGGCCGAGACCGAGCCGGTGGCGTTCGCCGCCAGCATCAAGCAGTTGCCCGACGCCGTCGAGTTGATCGGCAGCGCCCCGGCCCCCCGCAAGCTGGTGGTCTTCGACTACCACCCCGAGGTCGACGACGAGCGCGAGGCTTTCGACGCCGCCCGCGCGGCGCTCGCCGATTCGGCGGTCACCGTCGAGACGCTGGCCGAGCTCCTCGAACGCGGCAAGTCGCTGCCGGCCACGGCGCCGGTCGCCACCGATGACGACAACCCGTTGGCGCTGCTGATTTACACCTCTGGCAGCACTGGCGCCCCCAAGGGCGCGATGTACCCGCAGCGCAACGTCGCCAAGATGTGGTGCCGCTCGGCGCGCAACTGGTTCGGCGAGACCCCGGCGTCCATCACCCTCAACTTCATGCCGATGAGCCACGTCATGGGACGCGGCATCCTCTACGGCACGCTGGGCAACGGTGGCACCGCTTACTTCGCCGCCAAGAGCGACCTGTCCACCCTGCTCGAAGACCTCGAGCTGGTGCGGCCGACCGAACTGAACTTCGTGCCCCGCATCTGGGAGACGCTGTTCGGCGAATTCCAGCGGCAGGTCAACCGCCGGCTGCCGGATGCGGCCGACCAGGCCACCCGCGAGGCGGTGGAGGCCGAGGTGATTGCCGAGCTGCGCCAGTACCAGCTGGGTGGCCGCTTCATCTTCGCGATGACGGGCTCGGCGCCAACCTCCCCGGAACTCAAACAGTGGGTCGAATCGCTCCTGGAAATGCACCTGCTGGACGGCTACGGCTCGACCGAGGCCGGCATGGTGCTGTTCGACGGCGAGATCCAGAGCCCGCCGGTCATCGACTACAAGTTGGCCGACGTCCCCGATCTGGGTTACTTCGCCACCGACCGGCCACACCCGCGGGGTGAGTTGCTGCTCAAGACCGAGAACATGTTCCCCGGCTACTACAAGCGGCCGGAGACCACCGCCAACGTCTTCGACGAGGACGGCTACTACCGCACCGGCGACGTCGTCGCCGAGATCGGACCCGGCCGATTGGTGTACGTCGATCGCCGCAACAACGTCCTCAAGCTCGCCCAGGGCGAGTTCGTGACCGTGGCCAAGCTGGAAGCTCTGTTCGGCAACAGCCCGCTGGTGCGGCAGATCTACGTCTACGGCAACAGCGCGCACCCGTACCTGCTGGCCGTCGTCGTCCCGACCGAGGAGGCACTGGCCAGCCACGACGTCGCGGCGCTGAAGCCGATGATCGCCGACTCGCTGCAGAGCGTGGCCCGGGAGACCGGATTGCAGTCCTACGAGGTGCCGCGTGACTTCATCATCGAGACCACGCCGTTCACGGTGGAGAACGGGCTGCTGACCGGGATCCGCAAGCTGGCCTGGCCGAAGCTCAAGCAGCACTACGGCGAGCGCCTCGAACAGCTCTATGCCGAGCTGGAAGCCGGGCAGGCCAACGAGCTCAACGAGCTGCGCCGTACCGGAGCCGAGGCACCGGTGCTGCAGACCGTCACGCGTGCCGCGGCGGCGATGCTGGGTACCGCAAGCACCGACCTGACGCCCGACGCCCACTTCACCGACCTGGGCGGCGACTCGCTGTCGGCGTTGACCTTCGGAAACCTGTTGCGCGAGATCTTCGACACCGACGTGCCGGTGGGTGTGATCGTCAGCCCAGCCAACGACCTGCAGGCGATCGCGGCCTACATCGAGGCCGAGCGGCAGGGCACCAAGCGGCCTTCGTTCGCGGCGGTGCACGGTCGCAATGCGGCCGAGGTGCACGCCTCCGATCTCACACTGGACAAGTTCCTCGACGCGGCCACCCTGGAAGCGGCACCGAACCTGCCCAAGCCGAGCAGCGAGGTGCGGACGGTGCTGTTGACCGGCGCCACCGGATTCCTGGGTCGCTACCTGGCCCTGGACTGGCTGGAGCGCATGGATTTGGCCGGCGGCAAGGTGATCGCGCTGGTGCGCGCCAAGTCCGACGAGGAGGCCCGCGCCCGACTGGACCGCACTTTCGACAGCGGCGACCCCAAGCTGCTGGCCCACTACCAGCAACTGGCCGCCGACCACCTCGAGGTGATCGCCGGTGACAAGGGCGAGGCCAACCTCGGGCTGGACCCGCAGGTCTGGCAACGGCTGGCCGACACCGTCGACCTGATCGTCGACCCGGCCGCCCTGGTCA
>NZ_LZKQ01000240.1 GCF_001668675.1 Mycobacterium asiaticum
CAAGACGCCGCCGCCATGTACAGCTACGCCGGCGCCTCCGCCGCCGCAACCACACTGACACCCTTCACCCAACCACCACCAACCACCACCAACGGCGCGGCCGCCCAAACCGCCGCACTCCCCCAAGCCGCCACCGGCACAGCCCAATCCACCCTCGCCCAAATGGCAGCCATCCCCAACCTGCTGCAAACCCTGTCAACCGGGGGGTCGTTCGACCCAGTCGCCTGGTTGCACACCTTCGCGACGAGCCCAGTAGGCACGGCGATCAACCGGTTCGGATCTGATTTCGGCAATGTGGCAACCGAATTCAGCGGCGTCGCCTTCGTGGCTTCGGGGATTACCCCCTTCTTTGTGTCGCTCTACCCGCTGGCGTTGCCTGCATCGGCGGCAGCCGCCACGTCGGCCGTCTCGGGTGATGCAGCAAACACGGTAACGGCCGCATCGGCTTCGGCAGGGCTCGGTGACGGTGCAGTGACGGCCGGTGTGGGCGACGCGGCGGCAGTGGGCAAGTTGTCGGTGCCGCCGGCATGGGGTAACGGCTCATCCCCGGCAATACGGCTCGCCGCATTGGATGTGCCAAGCGCCGGAGTGCAGGGCGTGCCCCAGGGCCAGATCGGTGGCACTGCAGGCTACTACGGCTTACCCCCGATGGGCGGGTTGGTCAACGCACCACGAGGCGACCAGCTCCGTTCGACAGCCGGGGAGCGGCACAAGGTCATCCCCGCGTTGGCCCGAGACATGAACGCCGATGATGCCCAAGCGCGTCAATCGAAGCCACCACAAACCCTCCGCAACGTGGTGAGCGCCCTGAGCGAGGGCGAACGCGACGAGCTCGACAAGCTGCGCAGGGAGATTGCCGAATTGGCGACTGAGCGAGATGCGGCGGCTCGCTTGGTCAAGGAGGCGCTGTGGTGATCAGTCTTGTCGACTATGCGGTTTTGCCGCCGGAGATCAATTCGGGCCGGATGTATGCCGGTGCCGGATCGGGACCCATGGTGGCCGC
>NZ_LZKQ01000241.1 GCF_001668675.1 Mycobacterium asiaticum
CCGCCGCGACCGTCCCCACCAGGCCACTGAGTTCCGCTGCCGTGGCGGCGTATTCGGCACTGAGCTCGTGGTAGGCCGTGGCCGCCGCCAACAGCGACGCCGGTCCCGGTCCAGTACTCAGCAACGCCGAATGCACCTCAGGCGGCGAAGCAACCCAGATCGGCCCCAGCGGAGGGCTCACGGCGAATGGCACAGTCAGCCGCCCGAGATGCCGTACGTCGCAGCGGCCGCCGCGTCACCGGCGAGGTAGCTGACGCCGGCGTCGCCCACACCGACACCCGCGCGGCCCAGTTCCTCGACACCCTGAGCCGCGACCGCCGCGTGCTCCTGGCCCTGCGCACTGAACCCGGCGGCGGTCTGCAGCGACACCGGGTCCGCCGCCGGTGGCACCACCGCGGTGATCAGCGGAGCTGCCGCGGCATGCGCGGCCGCCAGCTTCGCCGTCAGCGCCTCCACTGCGGCACTCGCGGCGGTCAATCCTTCAGGGACCACTCGCAACGTCATGACTGACTTCCCTTCTGTTGCGTTTCACCGAATATCGCGCCCTCGCCGGCGAGGGGGTTGATCAACTGCACGAAGGTCGGAGTATCACTGTCGGACAACAGGATTCCCCGCCCGGCGGGTAGCCGGCTGAATCGCTGCCCGCGGATCTTCCCGCTGTCCTGCGGGTTACCGGCCAACATCAGCGTGGTGGCCTGCAGGTCGTTGAACCTGCGCAGCAACGGGTTCGTCATCAAGCCGTGCGCGGATCCGGACGCTCGTCCGGTGACGATGACCCGCAGCCCCAGGTCGGCGGCCTGCCCGAGCAGTCCGATGAGCGGGGACCAGGGGCGCTGCCCGAGGTAGGGTCCGCTGGTTGCCGCCGAGTCCGGGATCTGGTCCACGTCATCGATGATCAGGTAGTGGGTGTGGCCGTCATAGGTCCAGCGCGACAGCTCGACCGGCGACAGCCCCGCCGGCGGCCGGCGCGCTTCGATCAGGTTCGCCAACCCGATCATCGCCGGCGTCACCCGGTCGATATTCGCCGTGTACTCGTTGTCCGGGAACAACGGCTCCTCGACGAGGTGCAGTCGGCGGTCCAGCACGGTAAATGCCACCTGGTCGGGACTCGAGTGCTCGCGCACCGTGCGGATGATGTGGCGCAGCAGCGTCGTCTTGCCGGACTTGCTGTCGCCGAACACCATCAGCAGCGGGTTCTCGGCGAAGTCGTGCACCACCGGTGCCAAGTCCTGCTCGCGCTGGCCGATGACCACCTGCTCGGGCCCACGCCACACCGCGCCGACCGTCGCCGGTGCCAGGTTGGTGGGCAGCAACCGCACCGGCGGCGCGACCTGACCCGGGTACCGGTCGTTGATCACGGCTATCTGGTCGAGCTCCGGTTCGGCGAACAGGAAATGCTGTGCAGCCATGGTCAATCCGCGGCCCGGCTGGTCGTTGGGGATGGCGTCGGCAGGGCGGTGCAGCGCACCGACCACCCGCACGTTGCTGTCGCGCGCGTCGTGCAGCTTGAGCTCGAGCCGCAAACCCAGCCCGTCGCGCATCGCCAACGGCACCTCCAGCCAGCTCGGCGTCGTGATGACCACGTGGATGCCGTAGGCCAGGCCCACGTTGACCAGTTCGGTCACCTTGGCCAGCAACGGGTTACGGGTGTTGAACTGGTCGGTGTTGTCCCGGCCGAAGGCGTACAGGTTGTCGATCACCAGGAACACCTCGCCGAACCCGTCGTTCTGCTTGGAGCCGTTGTGGTGGCCGTTCGGCGCATCCCGGAACGCCTCGCGCTGCTGGCGGGCCAGCAGCAGCTGCTCCAGCTCGCCGAAGGTGCGCCGGATGCGTTCGGGTTCCAGCGCCGTGGCGACGGTGCCGACGTGCGCCAGGTCTTCCAGGGCGCGAAGTTGTCCGCCGCCGTAATCCAGGCAGTAGAAGGTGACCTCGCGCGGCGAGTGCAGGCTGGCCGCCGACAGGATGAACGTCTGCAGCGCAGTCGATTTGCCTGACTTGGGGCCACCGTGGATCAGCATGTTGCCGGCCGCCGACATCGCGTCGAACACCAGCGGGTCGCGGCGCATCTCAAACGGCTTGTCGACCTCGCCCAGCGGCCAGCGCCATTGGCGCGCGGGCACCCCGGAGCGGGCCAGCACGCTGGTCAGCGGGATCGGCTCGTCCAGCGGCGGCAGCCACAGTTGCGGCGCCCGTGGCCCGTAGCCGGCCAACTGCTCGCCGATCGTCGCGATCAGCTTGCGCGGCGGCCCGGTCTGCTCGTCCTGTTCGGCGCCGGAGATGACGGTGCCCGGATCCGGCTCCACCCGCCCGGCCGGGAACAACTTCGGCTCGGGAACGGATTGCACCACCAAAGTCTTTGCCGCCTGCGGTGGTTCGTAGATGCCATCGACGTAGGTGGAACGAAACTTAATAGGGGCCGCACCCGGTGCGGGCACCAGGAACCCAATGCCCTTGTGCTCCTTGCCCGATTCGATGTGATAGGCGTCTTCCACACCGATGATCTGGCGAGACACGCTGGGACTGGCCACCTTCAGACCGATGCGGTACGAGGTGTTCTTATCGATGTCCTTGATCTTGCCCACATCCAGGGTCTGCGACGCGAACAGGATGTGGATGCGGAACGAGCGGCCTTTGCGGGCCACATAGTCGAACAGCTCCGCGTATTCCGGGTGATCGGCCAGCATCAGGGTGAACTCGTCGGCGACCACGAAAAGTGTTGGGATGGGGGGCAAGTCGAGTCCCGCACCCGCCCCGTCGCGAGCGTTCTCATACTCGGTGACCGAGTTGAACGCGCTGCCCTGCACCTTGCGGCCGGCCTCCCGTAGCAGCATCTCGCGCCGGGCGACCTCGCCGCGCAGCGTGTCGGCGAACCGGTCGGCCAGTGACTTCTTCTCCGCCATGTTCGAGATCACCGCAACGACCTGCGGGAAGTTGCGGAAACTGTCGGCACCGGCCTCACCCTTGAAGTCGGCGTAGATGACGATCAGCCGGTCAGCAGAATGAGTCGTCAACAGCGACAACAGGATCGACATCAACGTCTGGGACTTGCCGGAACCGGTCATACCGATCATCAGACCGTGCGGGCCCATCCCGCCCTCGGCTTCGTCCTTCAGGTCGAACATCAGCGGCTCGCCGGTAGCGGTGACACCGATCGGGACGCGCAGCTCCTCGTCACGCGGCCGCGGTGCCCACAGCGCCGGCACGTCGAGGTGCGAGGCATCCGAAATACCAAGCAGCGTGGTGAAATTGGCCCCGCGGGTAGCGGCCGAGCGTAGGCCGGTGTGGGTGGGATTGGAGTCCCAGCGCGACAGCCGGCGAGCCAGATGCGAAGCCTCGTCCACGCCGAACGCGTCGGCCTCGTCGATGTAGGGCTGCCAGCCCCCGGTCTGCCAACGTTCGATGGCGCTTTTCCCATTATTGGGTTCGACCTTGAGGATCGGCTTCTCCGGGTCCGAGTACTGCTCCCGGTGCGGCGCCGTCGCCGAGAGGTGCACCACGGTGACACCGGCCCGGCCCACCGCAAGCGTCGAGGCGTTCAGGTCGTAATCGGGGTCGTCCACGACAATCAACAAGTGGCGCAACGTGTCGACGGGCCGCCCGGTGAAGGCCGGGCGGTCTTCGAGCGCCGAACCGAGCAGGTCGACCAACTCGTCGGCGTCGGTGCTCAGGTAGCGGGCCGGGCCGACACCGTCGACCTGCCCGGGAACATCGACGTGCGGCAACCACTTCAGCCAGGACCAGTCGGCACCCTCGAGATCACGGGCGGCGACCGCCACCCCCAGCACCGTCGGGTCGTGCCAGGTCACGGCCTGGGCGATCCACGCGCGCACCGCTGCCCGCACATCGGCGGGATCACCCCCCGCGCCGGGCAGCACCGTGATGCGCGACAACTTGGTCAGATCGATTCCCGTCGGCACGTCGCGGACCGTGCGCTGGGTGTCGAGCAGGCTGCGTAAAGCGCTGTGCGACACCGGCTCCAGGTCGATCTCGTCGGCGGTGTCACTAACCCGCAGCGTGGTGGCCAGCGGTGCGGAGTGGCGACCGGCGCGGACCACCAGGAAGTCGGAGTCGTCCGGGTCCCGTTCCCACTGACGACGCGACCCGGGCACCGCAAGGAGGGCCTGCGGTTCGGGGTGCGACCACTGCGCGGCCGCGCGCTGCTCGGCCGCCTGGGCCCGGATGTTGTCCCGAACCACCGACAGGTAGCGCAGGTAGTCGGCCCGTTCAGCGTCGACTTCCTCGGTGCGGGTCTTGTTGCTGTCGCCGCGGTACAGCGCGGTCGCGGCCAGCAACAACACGAACGGGAAGAACAGTGTCTGCGGCGAAATCAGGCGCATCCCGGTGGCGAACAGCGCGACGATCATGCCGACGATCAGGATTCCGATCAGGTACGGCATCGCACGCCGGAACAGCGACGGCGGGATCACCCGCGGCAACTCCGGCGGCGCCTCGATGGTGATGGTGCCCTTGCGGGCACTCGGCGGCGTCAACCGCCGCCGGGCCTCGAAGATCAGTCTGCTCATCGGGGCTCCCCTTCGGCGGAAACCGGACGGCCAGGTCGGCTGTCGGCCGGCAGGCCATCGTGCGCCAGCAGCGCGTCGGCACGCGACAGCGTCGGACCGGGTGCGAACAAGGACAGAATCGACCACGGGATGCCGAGCGGCGGGGACTGAAGCCCCAGCGCCTCAACCGCTTTGCCGTGACCACTGGCTCCGGACCGGCCGTCGGCCTCGTTGTCGATGCCGTAGCGGACTCCGGTGTCGGAGACCCAGAACAGCGATCCGGTGGGCGGCGCGGCCGCCCCCCCGCCGACGGTCTGGGTGAAGTAGCCGGTGCCCGGGGCCAGCGCCACCTTCGCGCCGCCGCCGACCAACTCGACGGTGTGCAGCCCCTCGGCCACCGGCAGCGCCGAACCCGAGAGCAAGCTCAGCGAACTCGTGGCTGCCCCGGCCGGCTTGGTCCAGAACGCGCAGGTGACCGGGTTGCTGCCGGCATTGATCGGCGTGACCGGCTGCGCCGGGTAGCGGCTGCTGTCCAGCAGGCGCGACACCGGCAGCTTGGCGACGTCGTCGGCACCCAGCCGCGGCGGCTGCTGCAGGCCATAGGAGTTGGTATTGCGCAGGATCGCGGCCAGCACCGGTGAGATCGGCTGCAACCCGTCCGGCAGCACCGCGTAGTAGGTGATGTTCTCCGACGAACTGCGGTCGAGCGCATACGACACCACTACCCCGCCGATCGGCGCGGGCACGGCGAAGGGTGCCGGAGCACCCGCGTTCGGGATGGGCGGCGCGGCCAACGGCGGCGCCTCCGGAATCGCGTTGAAGAGACCCGGGGCGATCGGCCGCGGCGCCGGTACCTCGGTACCGAGCCCCAGGGCATTGGTGACCGCGCGGTCGGCGAGGTCGATCCGGCTGCGCTTGCCTTCCCACAGCAGCCAGCTGCCGTCGCCGCTGTCGACCAGGATCGCCTGGCCGGACGTGATCGCCCTTGCGCGGGCGCCTTCGCTGTCCGGCTGCCCGGCGATCACGGTGACACCGGTGCTGTGCGCGCCGCGGCCGGGTTGCCCGCTGACGCCGTCGCACACCGTCCAGTCCGCGTCGCGCGACGTGCTCTGCACCATGCGCTCTGGGGCACCGGGGATTCCGATCAGGTTGCCGCGCGGAAAGCGGTCCAGCTCAGTGCTTTTCACCGTGGTCGGGTTGACCGGTTGACCCGCGATCAGCCGGGCCGAGGTGAGGTTGAGCACCGGGTGCAACTGCTCACCGACCCGCACATACAACGCGGCGGTCGACCGGTCCGCCAGTACCGTGTTGTTGCCCACCTGACCATTCGGCCGGATCAGCGAAAACACAAAGCAGCCAATCAATCCGGTGATCAGCAGCAGCACGCCCATCAGCACCGCCCGGGACTGGGTGCGCAACGGGTCGACCAGCATCCTGGTGTCGTGCAACGCGATACCGGAGGCGATGCGGCGCATCACGAACCGCCAGCCACTCACCTGATGGCGGGTGACGAAGCCGCGCCGGTACTCCACTTTGTCGGGGTTCTCGTTGACCGGCGTCCGGGAAGTGAACGAACGCCGCTCGTCTTCCCGCTCGCTGTCGAACTCGCTCCTGTTGCTCATGCCGGTACCGATAGTCCGAGTCCGCGGAGCAGCGGAGCGACCGTATTGGCGACATCTTGGGCGGTGATGGTCATCAATTCCTCGTCGGTGAATTCACCCGTGCCTGCTTGTTCGGAGTGGTCGAGCCGGAATTCGCGTTCCTCCTCCGACCGTTCGACGATGTTTCGCACGAACCGGCCGTTGCCCGCGATGTCCAGACTGCGTCGCGCGATCCCGTTGCTGTCCGGCGACGACGTCTCCGCCAGGTGTGTGAACAGCGCCTGCATGCTGTCCAGCGCCGCCTGCTCGAACACGCTGTCCCGTTGCTGGGCCATGAGATTCGCGATCTCGGTCAACTCGGAGGGCTGGTAGGACGGGAAGTCGATGCTACGGGTGAAGCGGGAACGCAGACCCTCGTTGGTGTCGAGGAACTTGTCCAGGTCGGCGCGGTACCCGGCGATAATGACGACCAACCGGTCGCGGTCGTTTTCCATGCGCGCCAGCAGCGTG
>NZ_LZKQ01000242.1 GCF_001668675.1 Mycobacterium asiaticum
AGTGACCTTTGCCCGGCTTGCAGCGACAAACCATCGACAGTTGCTGCGGCTAAACAACTTTCAGCGACATTGTCGCTCCAAGCCGGGCAACGACGCACATAGTCCCCTGGGCTCCCCTGGGCTCCCCTGGGCTCCCCTGGGCTCCCCTGGGCTCCCCTGGGCTCCCACGGACGCACCTGGGCTCCCAGGGACACCCCGGAGCTCCCCCCGCCCATCACGCACCAGCCCAGTTCCCCAGGAACGCCTCAACCACCCGCGCGGCGTTCTCCACGGCGATTTGCTTGTAAAAAAAGAACTGAAACGGAAAACCCGGTAATCCCAGCGGATCTCCGGGCCCGTCCGACATGCCCCGGATGCCGAGGAACGGCACCCCGTGTGCCACCGCAACCGCCAGAGCGGCGCCGGTCTCCTGATCGACAGCGTCGAAGGCCGGGTTCTCCGCCGTCTGAATGTTCAGGTTGCTGAGTAACCCCTTGGCCAGCCACGGACCAATCGCCTGAAAAAAGTTTCCGGTATACAGCAGCGATCGGCCGGGTGCGCTGCACGGTTGGCACCCGAACACATCTCCGCTGTTGGGCACACACGGAAATGCCTGGCCGTTATTGGAATCATGGCTGTACCCGTCACCGCCAACGAACAACTGCGGTTGGCGTCTGAGATCGATCAGCTTGACCGTCGGCACGTGACGGCACAAGCACATCGGGTTCCCGAGATTGTTGACGCCACTGAGGTTGACAGCGAGCGTTTGCGCCGCGGCCAGCATGCCGGGATCGACTTCCGCGAAGGTCGCGCCGTTGTCGACGGTCCACCTGGCCGGCACGGCGACATCGCCGATGCTGGTACGGCCGGCGCCTCCGGCCACGCCCGAAAAGACCACTCCCCCAATGGCAATGTCGGACGAAGCACACGTAAAGCGATTCAACGCGGCCTCGGTGACGCGTGTCGCGTTCACCATGCCGATACCCGTCATCGCGACGACCACCTTCTTACCGGCGATCGAGCCGCGGTAATAATACTGGTTGTCGTACACCCCAACGGGATTCGCATCAAGCATGGTGTGCGCCAGCACGGCGTCGGCTTCGGCGGGAAACGCGGTCAGCACCAGGGTCCGCTGTTCGCATGCGGCCGGCATCACGCTCGCGACGCCTCCGGGGTCCGCCACGGCCAAGCCGCCGCCCAGGCACGAAGCGGCCACCACGACGAGTGCAGCACGGAACCGTTTGAGCACGATCCCTCTATCCCTGCACCGGTATCACCATTCATGAGTCTCAGAATTCGTTTTTCTTCCGTGGCTGAAGTCGGCCGCAACTTGCCTGCGCATGATTTTCGCGCGACACCGTGGTGGCTTGGAGATTCGTTATCGTTATTTTTGCTTTGCGATTTCATGTCGTGATCCGTTTGCGGCTCGGGATACTATGCTCAGCCGGGCTGACAAGGGAGGGACTGTATATGGCGAAGCGGCAACGGCGACACCAAGCAATTCGCCGGAAAAGTCTGGCGCTCCTTGGAATCCTGCTCACCACCGCCGCCTGCACATCGACGCCGAAGCAACCCGGTGGCACCGCAAGTCCCCCCGCGAACCCGCTCGCCGGGATCACGGTCCCGGACGCGTTCACCCCGTTGACCGTAAACCCGATCAGCCGGGCGACCTTTCCCTTCCCGGGCACCGACGACAAGTACCATCTGGCCTTCGACGTGCAGGTCACCAACTCGACCGCCGCACCCGCCACCCTCACCGGTGTGGACGTCGTCGACGCCCGGGACCCCAACAAGGTGCTGGCCACGTTCACCGGGCCGGCACTGGTCGATCCCGCCTGCAACTACGGCAACTGCAACCGGCTGCGACTGGTACCGGCCGCGCCCGCACCCGATGTCACCATCCCGCCGCAATCAGCGCGCTCACTGCTCATCGATTTCCGGTTGGACAACCTGTCGGATTTTCCCAAAGCCGTGATGCTTCGACTGCACGGTACCGGCGTCACCAATCCGGGCGCATCCAGCCAGCCCAGCCCCATCGACACCCTGGGCGCGCCACTCGACATCTCGGCCGGCATGCCGCGGCTCATCGCTTCCCCGTTGCGGGGCAACAACTGGGTCGCCTTCAACGGATGCTGCGATCCGGGCTGGGCACACCGCGACGCCATCCTGCCGGTGAACATGAAACTCAACAACAGTCAGCGCTTCGCCATCGACTGGATGCGGATGAACGACCAGGGCAAGTTCTACGACGGTGACCGGACCAAGAACGAGAGCTTCGTCAGCTACGGAACGCCGGTGTACGCGGTCGCCGACGGCACCGTCGTCTCCACGCTCGACAACGTCGAGGCCAACGTGCCGGGCATCCTGCCCGCATCCGAGCCGGCTCTGGCCGCCAAGCTGACCGTGGAAAACGTTGACGGAAACCACATCATCATGGACATCGGCGACGGTGTGTACGCCATGTACGCCCACTTCATCCAGGGTTCACTGCTGGTCAAGCCCGGCGACAGGGTCAAGAAGGGCCAACAGATCGCCAAATTGGGCAACACCGGCAACTCCAACGCCCCGCACCTGCATTTTCAGTTGATGAGCGGCCCGTCGCTGCTGGAGGCCGACGGCCTGCCCTACGTGATGGAAGGTTTCAGTTATCAAGGACAGGTCAATGCGAAACAGGTGTGGAACGCCGACAACTACCTCAGCGGGTCATTTTTCGGACCCGAGGTGCTGGCCACTCCTCAACTCAAGGGAAACCAGTTGCCCTTGCTGCTGGCCCTCGTGACGTTCCCGTGACCTTCCCGCTCACCTAGCCCAGAAAGGCCAACACCATGGACGTTTTTGTGGAATGGAACAGCGGCGGAACGGAATTGCAGTGGCGATCCACCACTGAGGCCAATGAAAGGCAAGAGGTCACGGTTTTCCTTCGGCGCTACGGAACACCCGGTGCACCCCCGCTCGTCTGCGTGCACGGCTTCCCCACCTCCAGCATCGACTACTACCCGCTGGCCCGCGAACTCAGCGAGGAGTTCGAGATCTTCGCCCTGGACTTCCCCGGCTACGGCGTGTCCGACAAACCGCCCCAGCCCTACGTCTATTCGCTCTACGATGACGCGCGCCTGCTCGTCCATGCCATCACCGAGGTGTGGAACCTGACCGACTTCCGCATGATCACCCACGATCGCGGCAGCAGCGTCGGCATGATCGCGCTGGGTCTGCTGGCGGAGAAGTCGGCGCTGCCGATCGACCTCATCATCACCAACGCCAACATCTACCTGCCGCTGTCCAACCTGACCGCATTCCAGACCGCGCTGCTCGACAGCGCGACCGGCCGGGCCACGGCCGCGGAGACCACACCCGAAATGTTGGCCGCCGGTCTGGGGTACACCACCTTCATGCCGCGCCGCACTCTCGAGCATCCCGAAATCGCCGCGCTGGCCAAGTGTTTCACCTACAACGACGGAATGCGCGTGCTGCCCGACACCATCCAGTATCTGCACGAGCGCGCCGCCGACGAAAAGCGTTGGCTGGAGGCACTAGCCAAACTGCACGTCAACGTCAGCCTGGTCTGGGGCGTGCACGACACCGTCGCACCACTGCGGGTGGCGAATCACGTCTGGCAGAAGTATCTGCGGAACATGCCCGGCCGAAGCCGCTACTGGGTCATGCCGACCGCCGACCACTACCTGCAGTGCGATGCCCCCGGAGAACTGGCCCAGGTGCTGCGGCTCACCGCGCAGGCCGAAAGCATTGCGCTGCAACTGCAGACCCTCGGTAACCGACCCGAGGGCGCGGTGTTGGTCGACCAGCTCGGATAGCCCGGCCTGGCTGCTCAGTACTTCATCCGGTGATGACGGGTAGCTTGGCCCATCCCCGCACGCTGCTGGTGTGCGCCTTGCTGGCGTTGGCGTAGTCGACTTCCCACTCCGGCCAGCGCTTCAGGACCTCTTCCAGCGCCACCCGCGCCTGCATGCGCGCCAGCGCCGAACCCAAACAGAAGTGCAGGCCATGCCCGAAGCTGAGATGACCACCGCCCCGATGGATGTCGAACCGCTCACCGTCGACGAACTTGCGCTCGTCACGGTTTGCGGATCCGTTGAGCAGCAACATGATCGACCTCTCGGGGATCACGGTGCCATGGCTTTCCACGTCATGGGCCACATACCGGGCCTGCACCGGCGACGGCGCCTCGTACCGCAACACCTCCTCAATCGCCATCGGGATCAGCGCAGGATTCGCAACGAGCTCGCGGCGCTGGTCCGGATGCTCGGCGAGCAGCTGACCGATGAAACCGATCAGGCGGGTGGTCGTCTCGTTACCGGCGCCGGCGATCATGCTGGTGTACATCAGCACCTCGGTCCGCTCCAACCGCCGGGTGACACCGTTCTCCTCGACCTCGGCGTTGAGCAGTTGCGTCATCAGATCGTCGGACGGGTGGTCCATGCGCCAGTCGATGTACTCGGCAAAGACCTCGTAGCTCTTCTCGAACAGATCCTCGTCGACCGCCCGGAAAGTCCCCTCGCGAAGGTTGATTGCCTTTCCGCCGCGGTCCCTAATGTTGGCCTGGCTGTCTTCGGGGATGCCCAGCAGATAACCGATGGTGCGCATCGGGATCATCGCGCCGAGGTTTTCGATGAAGTCGAAACGCCCCGAGCCCACCAGCGGGTCGAGCGCACGAACGCAGAAGTCCCGGGTGAGCGGTTCGATCGCCTCCATCCGCCGCGGCGTGAAAACCCTTGACAGCAAACGTCGGTGCAGATCATGCAACGGTGGATCCTCGAACAAGATCACCCCGGGTGGCACCTTGACCCCGCTCATGATGATGTCCATGGTGGTGCCGCGGCCGGAGCGGTAGGTCTCCCAGTTGGTCAGCTCAGGGGCGACGTCCTCGTACCGGCTCAGCGCATAGAAGTTGTACTTGGGGTTGTAATACAGCGGAGTCTCATCGCGCATCCGCTTCCAGATCGGGTACGGATCGTCATCGATGTCGAAATCAAAGGGGTCGTAATAAATCTCGGTAGATGTCATGCACTCTCCGCGGCTACCGGGCGGGCGGCCTCGGGCAGGACGACCTCACCCACCCTCTTCAGATATGGCCACGCCACTTCGGGCGGCACACCGCCGCATAACGGCGACAGGGTCAACACCTTTCCGGCGCGAACCCAGGAAATCGCCTGCTCCACCGTGATGATCACGTGCGATTTTCCGGTTTCGCGCAGCTCGTCGATGGTCGAGACATGCGAAAAGCCCGCCGAGGTCTCGTTACCGGGATTCCAGGCGGCGTAGGTACGAACGTCGTGCAGCAGGTACTCGCCGAGCTCCGACCAGGCCCGGTCAACGTCATCGGCGACGAAAGTCACCGAGGGCGTGTTTCGGTCGGGGAAGAACGCCGGCCCCGGCTCGTGGCCGTGCTTGCGGCACGCCGACTCGTAGGCCTCGCGCATGCCCTCGACATGTCCGTTCGCCAGCATGCCCAGCCCGTAGCGGCCCGCCCGCCGGGCGGCCGCCACGCTCCCGCCGCCCCACATCATCCCGGGGCCGCCCGGGGTGAGCGGTTGCGGCGTCACCTTGATTCGCCGCCCGTCCTGCACCACGGTCTCCCCGGCAAGCAACCGGCGCAGCATCCCCAGCTTTTCGTCCGCCAATCGGCCGCGGTCGCCCAGGCCCAGCCCGAACATCTCGTATTCCTCGGGCCGATATCCCAGCGCCATGATGTAGGACGCCCGGCCGCGGCTGACGATGTCGAGCACGGCGATGTCCTCGGCCAGCCGGACCGCGTCGTAGAACGGCAAGATCAGGATCAGCGTCAGCGCCAGCCGCTCGGTGCGCGATGCGATCGCCGATGCGACTAACAGCGGCGAGGGCAGGTAACCGTCGTCGGATCCATGGTGTTCACACAGCACCGCGGCCAGGCAGCCATGGGTTTCACCCCACGCGCACATGTCCGGCACTGCGGCATACAGCTCCGCCGGGTCACCGCCAAAGGCCGGGGCCCGCATGTCGAACCGCAGCGTGTACAAGGCCACTCCTAGCAGACCTAATATTTGTCTCACGTACGCTACGTGGGACCCGCAACAGAGGTCAACCGCGGGTTTGTAACTTACATCTGGTCCGGATACTGTAACGTCGGTGCACGAACCACCAGGGAAAAAGGGGATGAGATGACAACGGCGTCAGACTTGTTGGGTTACCAGGGAAAGCGTGTTCTGGTGGTCGGCGGCGCGACCGGTATGGGTGCCGCGGCGGCGCAGCTCGCGAAGTCTCTCGGTGCTCATGTCACGGTCATGGACTATGCGGCGGTGGACTTCGAGGTCGACCGGGCGATCTCGCTGGACCTCAGCGATCAGGATTCGATCGACCGCGCGGTCGACGAACTCGACGGGCAGGTTGACAAACTGTTCTCCGCCGCCGGTGTGGCGGACGGACCAAAGTTGATGCGGGTCAACTTCATCGGGCACCGGCACTTGATCGAGCGGCTGTTCGCCAAGGACCTGCTGCAGCGCGGTGCTGCCATCTGCTTCATCTCGTCGGTGGCCGGCATGGGCTGGGAGAACGACCTGGAACTCGTGCAGGACTTCCTGGCCACGCCGGACTACAAGTCGGCACACGACTGGTGCCAGGAGCGCGAGGCGCAGGGCATCATCCACTACGGGTTCAGCAAGAAGGCGATCAACGGCTACGTCGCCTGGCAGGGATATCCCTTCCAGAAGAAGGGCGTGCGCATCAACGCCGTCTGCCCAGGCCCGACCGACACGCCGCTGGCCCGGGCCAACGCTGACCTGTGGCTGACCTTCGCCCAGGATTACCGCGACGACACCGGCAGCCAAACCCTGACGCCCGAGGACATTGGCAAGGCGATGATCATGCTGAACAGTGACGCCGCGGCATCGGTCAACGGCATCACCCTCAACGTCGACCAGGGTCACGCCATGGCGTCGATCACCGGGTCCTACGCCCCGGGCAAGCCGATCATGGACCTGATCACCGGCCGAGTCCAGCTCGCCTAAGGGCGCGAGCCGCGGGGCCCACGCGCGCCCCCACTACTCAAAAGCGAAGCGCGGCAAGGTCGTCGGCAAATCCAACGAACTCAGCAATCCCGCCGGCGCCTCGACAACATACGGGATCGCATTCACCACCCGCATGGCGGTGGCGGCCATCGCCGCGCGTCCGGCGCCGTGCCCCTCCGCCGCACCCAACGTCAGCACGCAGTGAATGTCCGGGTCACCCTCGATGTCGACCCGGTAAGTCGCGTCGCAGTCGGACGTGGGCCAGTCCGGTGCGACGTCGCGCGCCATCCGGATCACGTGCTCGACCACGATCGCTTCGCGGCCGTTGACCACCCCGGCCGCCCGAGTTCGTACCGCCCCGCAGGTGCCGGCGGGAATCGTGCCGAAAGCCACTTCGATGTCGCGGTCGGTCAACTCACGATCCAGCGTGCCCCGCACCTCCTCGATCTCCACGCCCAACCCGCTGGCGATCAGGCAAAGCGATGCCTTCCAGGCCATTTCAATGAACCCAGGCGTCTTGAGCATCGGCTCGAAATCCAGCGGGCGACCGAACCCCATGCCGTCCATCATCACGTCGGCCACCGGATAGTGGTCGTTGAGGGCCACCTCGCTGACGGTGATCGTGCGGATGCTTTTCGACTGCGTGGTCATCAGCAGCGCCATCTCGTCAGAGGCGAAACCGGGAAAAATGCCCGACACGTACAACGACGCCCCACCGTCCCGCGCCGCCGCTTCGAGTTGATCAAGCCAGTCCGGGGCGAAATAGGACGGCGGGTACACCAGGCTCGTCGAGGACGTCGAAACGACGTTGATCCCGGCCGAGAGCAGGCGCACATAATCGGGCACGGCGGCGCCGTCGCGGTCGGGGCCGCTGGCGGCATACACCACACAATCCGGTTTCAAGGCAATCAGCGCGTCCGCGTCGCCGGTGGCCGCCAACCCCAAAGGCGCACCGCCGGCCAACTCGCCCGCGTCCCGCCCCACCTTGTCCGTCGAATGTACCCAAACCCCAACGAGTTCCAGGTCCGGGCGGCGCCGCATAGCGTCGATCGCAATCGATCCGACTCCCCCGGTCGACCACACCACGACCCGCATAACCGTCTCCTCACGTCCGCTCTAACCTAACGTTTGTTCGAGACGCTCGGCCAGCCCGGCACAGAACATCCTGCAACCCTTGACCCGTCATCGCGCCGACTGTTAGCTTGCGGATCAAATATTCGGTATCACAGTTCAGCAAGGGGGCCCGGATGGCCAACCCGGCAAGTCACCGCGTAGTGGTTTGGGCGACGGGAGGCATCGGGTCGATAGCCATTCGCGCGATCCAACGGCGCCCAAACCTGGATCTTGTTGGGGTTTGGGTGCATTCCGCGGACAAGGACGGCCGGGACGCCGGCGAACTGGCCGGTGGCGATCCGATCGGCGTTGCCGCCACCACCGACGCCGATGCCCTCATCGCGCTGAAACCCGACTGCATCATCTATGCCGCCAGCGGGCCCGAGCGCGACGCCCTGGCGATCCCGGACTACGTGAAGTTGCTGGAAGCCGGCATCAACGT
>NZ_LZKQ01000243.1 GCF_001668675.1 Mycobacterium asiaticum
TTGACGGTGTGCTCGGCCTCGTAGACCTCGCCCATCCCGCCGCGGCCCAGCAACCGCTTGAGATGGTAGGGCCCGAACATCGAGCCCACCCGCGAGTCTGATGCCTCGCTCATCGCCGCTCCTCCTCCACCAACCCGAATCCCGCCGACACTATCAACAGCCGCCACGTATCGCATCGAACGCAACCACGGGTACAGCAACCATGACGGTAATCGGGACGGTGTGTGCTTGCCAATAAGCCCGCCGATAACGCGGTGGGCGCCGGCGCGCGGAAATTCCGCTGTGCGGGCCGATCATCCCGCCGCGTGCGACACCGCCGGAGCAGCCGAAAGTGGCCCGGAATCGCGTTGCGCCGAACGCGCTTTGACGCGCAGCGGGCAAACGTCAGGCTTGCGTCTGTGCGGCGATCCGGAAGGTGAACTCGTGATCACAGATTCCGATGTGGTCGCCGTCGCTGATCGTTGCGGCGACCCGGATCCGTTGGTGCCGCACGTGAACGCCATTCGATGACCGCAGGTCGTTGATGATGAAGTTGGTTCCCGTGTCGACGATGACGGCGTGGTGGCGGCTGACGTTTGCGCTGTCCAAGACGATGTCGTTGTCGCTGAGGCGGCCGATCCGGGTGGCCGCCGAGCGCAACGGGTAGTCGCGGCCGGTGGCGATTTCGTGCAGGTAGGCGGCCACCTTCTGGCGCGCGGCGTTGGTGCGCTGGTCGAGCGCCGTGACCGTGCCGACGGCAGTGACCTTGGCGTTCTGTTTCGCGTCCAACGGTTCCTGGCGCAGGATCCGGTCGTGCAGCGCGCGCAGTGTCGGGCCGGGGTCGATGCCCAGGTCGTCGGCGAGCGTGGTCTTCACCCGGCGAAAGGCGTTCAACGCATCCGACTGGCGATCGCTGACGTAGTAGGCCGTGATCAATTGCGCCCACAGCGGTTCCCGGTAGGGATGTTCCACCGTCAGCGACTCGAGTTCGGTGATAACCGCCGACGCGCGCCCACAGGCGATCTCGGCCTCCGCCTTGGCCGTGTGCGCAAGGATCTTGTCCTCGACCAGGGCGGTGGCGAAGGAGTCGACGAACTGGAAGTCCCGAAGGTCGTCGAGCACCGGACCGCGCCACTCGCCCAGCGCCGCCGAGAGGTGCCGACTGGCCTGCTCGAACCGGCCCGCCGCCGCGGCGTGCACGCCCGCCGTCTTCTCGGCGATGAATCGGCCCAGATCGCAGGTGGTTTCGGGGATGGTCAACCGGTACCCCGGCGGCGCCGCCGCCAACACCACCCGGGGGTCGGCCCCAGAGCCGCTGACCAGCTTGCGCAGATTCGATACGTAGGAGTGGATGCTGGCCCGCGCGCCGGATGGCGGCCATTCCTCCCAGAGTGCGGTGATCAGCGCGTCAATCCCGACCGGCCGGTTGCGGTTGATGACCAGCATGGCCAGCACCGCCCGTTGCTTGGGTGTGCCCAACGGCACCAGCATGCCGTCGATCTTCATCTCCAGCGGTCCGAGCACGCCGAACTCGAGACGTGTGTCGGTCATCGCGCTACCAGCCATTCAGGGTCCTCCGCGGCCTTCCGATGCCTTCGGATAGCGAGGTGCCAGTACGGCGCCCTTCTCGTCATTGTTTCCTGGTCCATATGGGTCTTGTCTATGGGGTGCGTCTGTCATTCTGCGGCATAGCGGCGGGAAGTTGGTGCATCCTGGGTGATTCGAGACCGACTGGTCGGTGACTCAAGCGCCGGTAGCGCCACGACGATTATCAGCACTCGGCACCAATTCGACTGTCCTGCAAGGGCGTGCAGCCTCATTTCACGGTAGGCGCAGTGACGAGCAGGTAGTAGTGGCTGGCGGCCCACGCCCGGGCGAACAGGTCCAGAGGCACCTGCTCGTCACGACCACGAGTCGTACCGCTGTCGTTGAGGTGCACCACGCCTTTGGCGCTGTCGACACCGGTGACCACGACCGCGTGGTCGGACAATGGGTTGCCGTCGTCATCCTTGTTCTCAATCGGTTCGCCCCAGATCATTTCGGCATTCACGCTGACCAGCACCGCGTGACCGCTGCCGAGGTACTGTTTGAGGGCGTCGATCCCGGTGGCAACGCCGTTTTTCGGGGCGCTGTCCGCGTCGGTCGTGTTTACAGCGACGCCGTAATGCCCTAGGAGCGTCGGGATGTCCTTGCGGCTGGTGCCGTTGCCCGAGTCCGGGTGCTGCGGGTCAGCTGGTTTGATGTAGATCGAGCCAGGGTGCACGCTGCTGGGAGTGGACTGGGCGACGTTGATGATGTCCTGCTCCGAAGGTTCGGTGCCGGTGATCTGCCCGACCAGGTCGGCGCTGGCCATCAGCACGCAGTCGTCATACGTCTGGTAGCGCCACCACTTGGCTGCCGCGGCCGGGTCGCCGTACATGATGCCGCCGGCGGAGGCGGCGGCCGGCGCGGCCAAGCCCAGGGTGACGGCGCCGGCCACCAGTGTCAGCACGGCGGCCTTGCCGACCTTGGTGATCCTGTCGGTCATGTCAGTGGTTCCTTCTCGTCGGGCAGTGTGGTGTAAGGGGTTGCGGGGCAGTCCTTTTCGATGCCCCAATGAATTCAGCCGGCAAATGCCCTGGCGCTAGGAGACTTTGCGCGTCTCGTCGGTGACGGTCATGAAGTTTCCGCTGGTGGCCCACGCCTTGACGAAGACGGCCATCGGAATCTGCTCGTCCTTGCCCTTCGGGCTGCCGCTGTCGTTGAGGTGCACGATGCCGTTGGCCGTGTCGACACCGGTCACCACCACGGCGTGGTCGGACCGGGGTTGGCCGTCGGCGCCGGTGTTCTCGATTGGCTGGTTCCAGATCATCTCGGCGTTGAGGCCGACGATCACCGCGCGGCCGCTGCCCAGGTATTCCTCGAGGGCTTCCATGCCGGTGGCGAGGCCGGTCCGGCCGGCGTTGTCGGCGTCGGTGTTCGTCGCGTGAATTCCGTAGTGCGCCAACAGGGTCGGCAGGTCGCCCGGGTTGGTGCCCATGCCCGAGTTCGGGTCGTTCTTGTCGGCCGGCTTGAGGTAGATCGAGCCCGGGTGCACGACGCTCGGGGTGTTCTGGGCGACCTTGATGATCGACCGCTCGGAGGGAAGGTCGCCGGTGATCTGGCCCACCACGTCGGCGCTGGACATGATGGCGCAGTCGTCGTACTTCTGGTGGCGCCAGTACTTGGCGACGGCCGCCGGGTCGCCGTACATGGTCGTACCGGCCCTGGTGGGGAACGCCTCGGCCGGAGCGGCGAGACCCAGCGCGACAGCGGCGGAGACGGTGGCGAAGAGTGCGGTCTTGGCCACCGAGGTGATGGTGAAGCTTTTCATCGTCGTGTCCTTTTCTCAGTGGTTCGCCGTCCGCGGGACGCGGAGTGGCTCGTTGAGAAAAGGTTCTGACGTTGGCCTATTCGTTATCTTTACGAATTCTTGGAGCGATCTCGACGCTTCAGTTACACGCCCAGGTGTCGATGTATCCGCCGCTGAGCTTGCTCAGGGCATCCTTCATGGCGGCGCTCAGGTCGGGCCCCGTCCCGCCCTGGTATTCGCGGTCTTTGGCCGCCACGGCGCCGCACGCGGTGAAGGTGGTCAGCACTTTGCAATCGGAGTAACCACAGGACTTCACTGCCGTTGCCTCGGCAGCCGCCTTCGTCGGGTAGGCGTGCGATCGTCCCCAGGAACCGTTGGCGGAGTAGGCGATTGCGCCGTAGGTGTCGGCGGCCTCGGCGGTGGGAGCCAGAGCGACGGTCACAGCGGCGGCGGCAGCCACGCGGGCGACAGCGTGGGCTAGCCGTCGCCGACGGGTGGTCTTCGTCGTCATGGGAAAGTCCTTTCCGGGAGCCGGCGCTAGACGGGTTTGGTGGCGGTGACCTGCTTGCCCCAATCGGACATGGTCAGCGTCACCGAGGTGTTCGAGGTCGGATTGATCTGGATCTGGACGAGGTGCGACGAGCCGTCCGAGGCCGTCCAGACGATCGTTGGCACCGTCGAGACGCTTTCGTCCGTCAAACGGGTACCGGCAAGGGTCGCCACATCGGTCGCAGAAGAGTTTCCGGTGATCTTGGTGGTCGCGACGCCGTTCACCTGCTGGCTGCCGGCCACCGACCCGTTCTGCAAATTGGTCAGCAGGTTGGCCAGGCCCTTGTTGGGGTCCAGCAGAACGGACACGTTGTAAATCGAAGCGCCGTTGCCGAAGTCGGTGTAGGAGCCGGGCTGTCCGAGGTCGGAGTACAGGTGACCGTCGACGTAGACGAAGTTGGCTTCCTCGCTCTTCTCCCCGACCTGGACCGTGGCGACTCCGGTGGCGACGGTCTGCGGGGTGTTGGAGACATCGCCTTCGAGCTTGGTGACGCGGATGTTGGGAACATCGCCTTGCACCGCCACGTTGACATGCATGCCGGTCACCTTGCGCATCACGTCGGCGGCCTGCTTGAGCAGCGTTGCCGCCTCGCCGCGGGTGGCGCTGGCCGTGCTTCCCGGCGATTTGGCGCCGTCGGAACCCTTTGAACCACAGCCCCCGGTCAGGGCGACGACGATCGCAAGTGCGGCGGCGGCAACGGTGCGAGGCGAAAGCTTCATCGACATCTCCTAATGTTGGCCGACTGCCGAGCTTAACGAGCCATGCGTGATGCCGAGCCGAATCAGGCGCGCGTCATTTCGTAGTACGCGCCACGGCGGGCGATCAATTCGGCGTGGCTGCCCTGCTCGACGACCCGGCCGGCTTCCACCACGACGATCCGGTCGGCATCACGGATCGTCGAAAGCCGATGGGCGATAATGAAACTCGTTCTGTCGCGGCGAAGTTCGCGGGTCGCACGGGCGATCAGCAACTCGGTGCGGGTATCGACCGAGCTGGTCGCCTCGTCCAGGATCAGCAGCTGGGGCCGGGCCAGGAACGCCCGGGCGATCGTGATGAGCTGCTTCTCGCCGACGCTGATGTTGCCGCCGTCGCCGCTGACCCGGGTCGCATAGCCGGCGGGCAGGCTGTGCACGAACCGGTCGACGTAGGCCGCCTTCGCCGCCGCGACGATCTCGTCCGGGGTGGCTTCGGGCCGTCCGTAGCCGATGTTCTCCTCAATCGTGCCGTCGAACAACCAGGTGTCCTGCAGCACCATGCCGATCCGCGACCGCAGCGCCTGCCGATCCAGCGTGGCGATGTCGACTCCGTCGAGGAGGATGCGGCCGGAGTCGACGTCGTAAAACCGCATCAGCAGATTGACCAGCGTGGTCTTCCCGGCGCCGGTCGGGCCGACGATCGCCACCGTGCTGCCGGGTTCGGCCGCCAGGGACAGGTCGTGGATCACCGGGTGGCCCGGCCGGTAGCCGAAGCTGACATGCTCGAACTCGACCCGTCCGGTTGCCGTTTCTGTCGGGGTCTGGCGGTGTTCTTCGGAGAGTTCCTCGGGCTCGTCGAGCAGGTCGAATACCCGCTCGGCGCTGGCCACTCCGGACTGCAGGGTGTTGTACATCCCGGCGACCTGGCCCACCGGGGTGTTGAACTGCCGGACGTATTGGATGAACGCCTGGATGCTGCCGAGGGTGATCTGTCCCGTCGCGACCTGCAGGCCACCCACCACCGCGACGCCGACATAGCCGAGGTTTCCGATGAACCCCGTCGCCGGTGCCACCAGGCCGGAGAAGAACTGGGCGCCGAAACTGGCGCGGTAGACGTCGCCGTTGAGCTTGCGGAACTGTTCGCGCGCGGCGGCCTGGTGGCCGAACGTCTTGACCACCGTGAATCCGCTGTAAGTCTCTTCGATATGGGCGTTCAGGCGCCCGGTGCTGGTCCAGTGCGCGACGAACAGCCGCTGCGAACGGCGGGTGATCGCTCGCGTCACCAACAGCGACAGCGGCACCGTCAGCACCGTGATGAGGGCAAGCAGCGGCGAGATCCACAGCATCATCGCCAGCACGCCGCCCACCGTCAGAACCGAGGTGACCAGCTGGCTGATCGTCATCGACAGCGACGCCTGCATGTTGTCGATGTCGTTGGTGACCCGACTGAGCAGCTCGCCGCGCTGCTGCCGATCGAAATAGGACAACGGCAGGCGGTGCACCTTGTCCTCGACGTCGGCCCGCAACCTGGTGATGGTCCGCTGCACGGTGACGTTCAACAGTCGGGCCTGCGACCAAAGCAACAGGGCGGCAAGCACATACAAACCGAGCGCCAGTGCCAATGTGCGCAACACCGCGCCAAAGTCCACCCCTTGGCCGGGCACCACGTGCGTCCCGGACAGCAGGTCCGCGAAGGTGTTGTCGCCGCGTGCCCTGGCGGCCGCGACGGCCTGCGCTTTGGTGACGCCGGCCGGAAGTTGCCGCCCGATCACGCCGTTGAACAGCAGATCCGTTGCGTGACCGAGGATTCTCGGGACGACGACGCCGATCCCCGTGCCGGCGATGCCCAGCGCGATCACCGCGATGCTCAACCGACGTTGCGGGGTGAGTCGGCGGATCAGCCGTCCCGCCGATCCCCGGAAATCGCGTGAGCGCATGTTGGGCGGCGCCGGCGCGGCCCCGCGCGGACGGGCGTTCATCGGCGCGGTCATTGCGCACCGCCGAGGACGGTGTTCACCGACTGCGAGGCGGCGAACTCGGCATAGGTGGGGCAGTCGACCAGGAGGGACTGGTGGCTGCCGGCTCCGACGATTCGCCCGTTGTCCAAGACGATAACGGTGTCCGCCTGGGCTGCGGTCGAAATACGTTGTGTGACAATGACTGTGGTTGCTTCGGCCGATTCCTCACGCAGCGCGCGGCGCACGCGCGCCTCGGTGTGCACATCGAGCGCGGAGAACGCGTCGTCGAACAGGTAGATGGCGGGGCGGCGGATCACCGCCCGCGCGATCGCCAGCCGTTGCCGCTGGCCGCCGGAGAAGTTGATCCCGCCCTGAGCGACGCGCATCTGCAGCCCGTGTGGGCGCACGAAGTCCTCCGCTCCGGCGACGCGCAACGCATCCCACATCTGCTCATCGGTGGCGTCGGCGGCGCCGTAGCGCAGGTTGTCCGCGACCGTGCCGCTGAACAGGTAGCCGCGTTGGGGGACCAGGCCGATCGTCGACCAGAGCCGCTCGGTGTCGTAGTCGCGGACGTCGATGCCGTCCACGGTGACGGTGCCGCCGCCGACGTCGTAGAGCCGGCAGATCAGCGACACCAGCGTCGACTTGCCCGCGCCCGTGCTGCCGACGACCGCGGTGCTGGTCCCGGGTTGTGCTTTGAACGAAATGTCCTGCAGCACTGGGCGGTCCGCGCCGGGGTAGGTGAACGTGACGGCGTCCAGCCGCAGCACGCCGGTGATTCCCTGGTGGGGGAAGCTGGGCTGTTCCGGACTCTGGACGGCGGGTTCGGTGGACAGCACCTCGGTGATGCGTTCGGCGCACACGGACGCTCGGGGCAGCACCACCAGCGTCATCGTTGCCATCAGCACCG
>NZ_LZKQ01000244.1 GCF_001668675.1 Mycobacterium asiaticum
GAACCGCCGTTGCCATTGGAGCCGGCGCCGCTGGGACCGGTGCCACCCTGCGCACCGCCGCCGCCGGACCCGCCGGCACCCCCGGCACCGCCGCTGCCGAACATCCAGGAGCCACCGCCGGCGGCTCCACCGCCGCCACTGCCGCCATCGCCGCCATCACCACCACTGCCACCGGCGCCGCCTTTGCCGCCAATCCCGCCGCCGGCCGCACTGCCACCGCCGCCGCCGACACCTGCCGCGCCGCCGCCTGCGCCGTGCCCACCGGCTCCGCCCGTACCGGTGAACAATCCACCAGCCCCGCCGACCCCGCCGGAGCCACCGTTGCCGCCGGAGCCACCGCCGCCGCCCGCGCCGCCGTTGACGGGGCCGCTGATGGAGATGCCGTTGCCGCCGCCACCACCGGAGCCCGCAAGTGCACCTGCGCCCGCATTCCCACCGGCACCGCCGGCGCCCCAAAGCCTGGCATTTCCGCCGGCCCCGCCGGAGCCACCGTTTCCGCCGTCTCCACCGGCCCCGCCGATTGAGCCCCCGCTGGTGGAGCTCACGCCATTCGAGCCGTTGCCGCCGGTTCCGGCAGCGGCACCGTGTCCGCCGGCCCCGCCGTCGCCGAACAGGAATCCACCGGTGCCGCCGGCACCACCACTCCCGCCATCTCCACCAACACCGCCGCCGATGGTTCCGATGGCACCGCCGGTGCCGCCGTTACCCGCGGTCCCGCCGTTTCCCCCGGCACCACCAGAGCCCCACAGCCCGGCATTGCCGCCGGCACCACCGTTTCCTCCGGACCCGCCAGCGCCGTTCAGGCCAGCGGCATTGCCCCCGGAGCCGCCCTGGGCGCCATTACCGCCGTGGCCACCGGCGCCGGCGTTGCCGAACCACCCGGCGTTGCCACCGGCGCCACCGTTGCCACCATCACCACCGGCTCCGCCCCCGAAGAGCCCATCTGCGCCGTTACCTCCGCGGCCGCCGACGCCACCGTCGCCGAAGAATCCAGCGGAACCGCCCGCTCCGCCGGCCCCGCCGGACACGCCGCCGCTGAGCGCCGTCCCGCCGGCACCGCCAGCGCCGCCGCTACCGAACAGCCAACCGCCGGCGCCGCCGCGACCGCCGGATGCGCCGGCGCCACCGCCGCCGCCGAGCCCGCCGTTCCCGATCAGCCCAGCAGCGCCGCCATTGCCCCCTGCCACTCCGGCGGTAGTGCTGGTGCCGCCGTTGCCGCCGTTGCCGTACAACAGCCCACCGGCGCCGCCGTCCTGCCCCGGGGCGCCGTTGACACCATCACCGATGAGTGGGCGCCCTAGCAATGCCTGGGTGGGCGCGTTGATCAGGTCCAACGGGTTCAGCGACTGGCCCACCGGAAGGCCCGGGAGCCGATCGAAAAAGCCTTGCAGGTCCAGCGCGGCAGCCGCGCCGCCCATCGGTGCGGCATTGAATGCCTCAGCTAACGCGTAAGAGCCACCGGCACGGGCCATGGTCTGCGCAAACTGCTCGTGGAACAGGGCAGTTTGAGCGTTGACCTGCTGGAATGCCTGCGCGTGCCCGGAAAATAGAGCGGCTATCGCCTCAGAGATCTCGTCGGCGCCGGCCGCGGCCAGGGCAGTGGTGGGGGCGGCCGCGGCGGCCGCGGCTTCGGAAATTGATGAGCCAATACCGGCCAAACTGGTCGCGGCTTCCGCCAATAGGTCCGGGGCGGCAATTAGGAATGCCATCACTTCCTCCATTCATTAACCGTCGGCGTAATTAGCCAGCACGTTAATACGCTGTCAGGACCGGACGGCCGATTTTGAGGAGGAGCCTGGTCAATTTTTTATGTCCCGGCACCGGCGTAATGCACACCTCCGAGAACGATGAATGTGCACAGTGCACTCTGGGGCGCGGAACGAGGAAAGGCCGATACGGGGCGCGCACCGCGTGTCGCTGCGGCGGCCCCGTATCGGCGGGGAGGGGAGCTACGCCGGCAGGCGGCGCACTCCCAGGTACTGCAGGCCGGCGAACGCCGCGGTGTACACGCCGCTGGCCAGGGTGGCACCTACGCCGACGGCCGTCATCGGCACCAGCTCGGCGGCGGCGACAGCAGCCACGGTATAGACGATGTTGGCCGCGATGACACCGATGCCGGCGCGACGCAAATCGGGCAACGCGGCCAGGCTGAACACCGCCAACCCGTAGAGCACGAAGAACGCGCCCACGCTGTACTCCTGGCCGGAAGTGAGGCCGGTCAACCTGGACACCGGGTCTGCGGCGGCGGCCACCACCAATCCCATCAGGCCCGTCAGGGTCGCGTCGGCCCGCATCGCGAAACGCAACAGCGAGTCGGTGGAATCGGAAAGGGGACGGACGGTCACACCGGGTATTGCGGTCATGCTGAGTTCTCCTTGGCTCCGTTGGTTCGGTCGAACACATTTGACGGTGCCGTTTTTGCACTGCCAGATCGACGCGTGGCGCTGCCAATTACTGCCACGGAGACAATGACCAGGGAGTTCGATCAGGTATTCCCGATCACACCGGCCTGAGCTTCGATCACGCTGAACGGCGACGCGGTCGGCACCACCCGCTGCAAGCGGTAGCCGGCCTGCTTGAAAAGCTGCTCGTACTCGGCGGCCGAACGCTCCCGCGCATCCAGCGCGAGCAACATTTCCAGATCCAGCCAATTGCCCGCGTACTCCCGGTGGTGCTCGGGAAGGACGAATTCGACGAGCAACAGGTGGGACCCGGCCGCTGCGGCAGCGCGCACGTTGCGCAGGATTCGCAGCGCGTCCTCGTCGGCCCAGTCGTGGATGACGCTCTTCATTATGTAAGCGTCACCACCGGCAGGAACCGACTCGAAGAACGAACCCTCGACGATCTGGACCCGATCTTGGACTCCCTGCTCGGCGAGCACGGCCGGAGCCCCTGTCACGACCTGGGGCTGGTCGAACAGCACACCGCGGGCCCCGGGCGTGGCGGTGAGGACCTCGGCCAGCAGCCGGCCATGGCCACCGCCGACATCGATGATGGTGGCGAACGGACTGAAGTCGTAGGCGGCAATCACGGGTCCGATCGAAAGTGCCGAACCGGCGGTCATGGCTTGGTTGAATATCTCACCGAGTTCCGGCTCGGAGGCCAGGTAGTCGAAGGTGGGCTTGCCGCGCAATACGGGCACGACGGATTTCCCGGTGCGGATGGCATTGGCCAGGTGGCTCCAATGTTCGCGGTGCTGGGGTGAACCCAACCAGCGGGCCCAGCCGGCCATCGGGATCTCCGCATCACTGCGAAGGGTGTCCGCGAGCGGGGTGAGTTCGTAGCGGCCATCGCGGCGCTGCCGGAAGATGCCGCGGCTGATCAGCGCCCGGAGCAGTCGCTTGATCGCGTCCGCGTCAGCATTGACTGCGTCGGCGAGCTCCTCGGCCGACAACGGCCCGCCGGCCAGCGCGTCGGCGATGCCGAGTTCAGCGGCGGCCGTAATTGCCTGCGCAACCCACCCATCGATGATCATCTCCATGATCGCGGCCTGCGGGGGCACCATCCGACGGTGCAACCGGGCGAGGTGATGCCGAACAGTCTCGAGGGCGAGCGCAACTTTGGCAGGCGGTGGTTTGGCTGGCATGGCTGTTCCCCGTTTCAAGATCGGTTTCAGGTTGGCAACACTACGACGGTGTACGAGCGAAAGGGTTAGTCAGCCGAAACCGTAACCCGCCCACGCAAATCCGCTGCGATCAGGCGGGCCGCCGCATTCTGCCAGTTGTGCAGCGAGCGCTGCGGCACCTCGGTGACCAGCCACTGCCAGGCCTGCCGCGCGGTTGGGTCCAGACCGGCGGCGGTGGCGTTCTGCGCATAGGCCCGCACGCCCACGACGTACGGGAAATACAGCGAGTTGTAGTAGCGCCACTCCTCGGTGGTGCCGAAATCGCCATTGTCACGGGGCTTGAGCCGTGCGATGCCGTCGGCGAGCACCGCCTTGAGTTCGTTGGCCCGCTCCACCGGGTGGTCGGGGGTGCCCCGGGCGGCCAACCGCTCGTCGATCACCGGTAGCGCGGTCAACGGGCTGGCCACCAACTTGGTCAGGTCACCGTAGTGGCCCAGTGCTCGACGGGTGAGGCGGACGAATGTGTCATCGTCGATGTCGTCCAGCGGATGCGTGGAGCGCAGCGGCAATGCCGCCTCGGCGTTGCGCAGCGCGGCCCGATCAGCCCGCAGTTCGGGTGATTTCGAGAATGCCAGGCGGTCCAACACGCCAGCCAACGGGTCGGCCAAGACCTGAACCGTGAGCGCGATCGCCAGGCTGGTGAACAGCAGCACCGTGAGGGTGGTCTGGGCGCCGGGATCGTTGCGGGTGACGGCCAAGCCGATCAGCGCCTGACCGCCGAACAGCGCCGTCACCGCCGCGCAGCCCGCGAATGAGCGGAGCATGTCGGCGCGCAGCGCCTGGCCCTCGTCGAACGCGTCCCAGAGGGCCACTGCGACACCGAGCAGCAGCACATCGAAACCGGTTGACGCCAGCGCCAGCCAGCTCGGCACCAGACCGAGGGGAATGATCAGGATGGCGTTGGCCAGCGCGAAGAAAAGCGTCGCCACCACCACGGCGCCGGTGACCGGCGCCGGCCGAACCGGCCGAAGGGCGTTGCGGGCCATGGCTCCTAGGGTGGATACCGAGATCACCGCGGACATCAGCCAGTGGCCCAGCCGCAGCGGGCCGTCGACGTTGCCGGCCAGCTTGGCGGCCAGCAGGGTGAGCGCGGCGACGGCACCGACGAGAAGCAGCTCGCGGGCCCTCCCCCTCGGGTTGTCAGCAGGTCGGGCCAATTCGAGGAGCACCGCGAACCATGCCACGCCGGGCACGGCCACCAGGTACACCTCGACCTGGCTGAGCAGGTGGGCATGTGTCGCACTGGTATTGCGCACCGCGTCCAGCGCCACCACCAACGCGAAGCCGCACAGCCCGATCGAGGCCAGCACGAGCATCGGCTTGCGCGGATCGCGGGCCAGCAGATACAGCCCGAGCCACCCGCTCAGCGTGAACACCACCGCCGACAGCGCAGCCATGGATCCAGTTTGTCACGCGGCTGTTGCCCGCATAGCGAGTGCGGCTACGTGGTGGTGGTGACGAGGTTCGCCTGGATCGGCGAGAGGGCCGCCAGCGCCTGCTGCAGCACGCTCGCCTGGCCGTGCAAGAAGCCGGAGACTTGGTTGCCGATATTGCCGAAACCGGAGATCAGGGCCGGGGCGTTGGCGGCCAGGGTGCTGGTGTTGGCAAAACCGGAGATGGCGTTGCCGATGTTCTGCCAGCCCGAGAGCAAAGAGCCGGAGTTGTACCAGCCCGATGTCAGCGCCCCGTTGGCGTTGGCGAAGCCCGAACTCAGATCGCTGGAGTTGAAGAAACCAGAAGTGCCGCTGGAGTTTCCGTTGAAGTAGCCCGATGACAACGTCCCCGAGGAGTTCCCGATACCAAGCAGCCCCGGCACGCTGAGGTTGAGTTGCCCGAAAACCGTCGTTTGGAACGGTATGAGTAGGTTCGCGCCGACCACGAGGTTCTCTAGTTCGATCGGGTTGATTTCGATTTTCGATATCTTCGGGCTCAAGAGGGTTCCAGCGACATCGACACTGAGAACGAAGTTGACCGTCACGTCGACCGGGATTCCGAATTGAGGGATCGGTTGGATGGTGATCATTTCGAACCCGCCGGTGATCGGGATCGCCACGTTGGCACCCGCCACCAGGTCGATCGGGATCGCCGGGAAATTGAGCGGGAAGGTAATTCCCTCTAGCCCCACCTGGCTGCTGCCCAGCATGAATGAACCTAGGTTTCCGCTGCCGGTGTTGAAGGAGCCGGTGTTGAGGTCACCGGCGTTGGCGAAGCCGGTGTTGATGCTGCCGGCGTTGAAGCTGCCGGTGTTGCGATCGCCGGCGTTTGCGTCGCCGGTGTTGAAGCTGCCGGTGTTGAAACTCCCGGTGTTGTTGCTGCCGGTGTTACCGAAGCCGGTGTTGTAGCTGCCGGTGTTGCCGATACCGGTGTTGGCGATGCTGGTATTGCCGATACCGGTGTTGTAGTCACCGGCGTTACCGATACCGGTGTTACCGGTGCCGGAGTTGAAAAAGCCGCGGTTGCC
>NZ_LZKQ01000245.1 GCF_001668675.1 Mycobacterium asiaticum
CGCGGGCGAGGCGGGCGCGCCGCCCCGCCGCCGGGCGCGCGCCCAGCCCCCCCCGCCCGGCCCCCCCCCCCCCCCCCCCCCCCCCCCCCGGGGGGGGGGGGGGGGGGGGGGGGGGGGGCCCGCGCCAGGAAAGGCTCCCCCGGAAGGACTCGAACCTTCAACCCTTCGGTTAACAGCCGAATGCTCTGCCAGTTGAGCTACAGGGGACTATCAGTCCAGCGAAGCTGGTGCTGATCGCGGGACGACTCTAGCGTACTGGCTTGGCTGGACCCAATCAGCCCCGGCCGGAGCTGGCGCGGCCAATCGCCCGCGAATGAGGCAGGATAGAGCCAGTCGCAATTCTTCTCGGAGGGACCGCTTTGATCGGGTATGTCGCCGTCTTGGGCGTGGGTTATGTGCTGGGCACGAAGGCCGGGCGCCGCCGGTACGAGCAGATCGCCGGCACCTATCGCGCGATCACCGGAAGTCCCGTGGCCAGATCCCTGATCGAAGGCGGCCGCCGCAAGATCGCGAACCGGATCTCCCCCGACACCGGTTTCGTGACCCTGACCGAGATCGACAGCCAGACCAGTGTGGTGGACCGCGAGGTAGAGCGGCTGAACCTCGAACCCGAGGTCGAGCCGCGGGTGAACGCCGCCCGCTGACCGCCCCTCAGGCGGTCAGGTCGTCGCCGCTGGCCTGCTGCAGCAGGCTGCGCCGGTAGGCCTCCATCGCCACCAGATCGCCGAACAACGCGTGGTACTCGTCGCCCTGTTCGATCGGCGACATGCGCTGCAGCTTGGATTTCACCTCAGCGATCTGCCGACCCATCCACACCTCCTGCAGGCGGGCCAGCACCCCGGAGATGTAGCGGGGCAACTGCTCGTCCTCGGCCCGGATCGCCTCCACGCCCAGCTCGGTGATCAAACCGGCGGTGAGCGCCGAGTTGGTCTGCTGGCGCACCAGGTCCAGCCACTGCGCGCCGCTGACGCCGATCGAGGTTCCCCCGGCCGTCTCGATGGCCGCCCGCACGGCGGCGTAGCCGGGGTGGGTGAAGCTCTCGACGGTCAGCGTGTCGAACACCGGGCCGGCGAGGGCGGGAAACTGCAACGCCGATTTGAGTGCCTCACGCTGTGGCCACAGCGTCGGGTCGCGCGGGTCGGGACGCGCGCCCGCCGGCCCCCCCCCGGCCGCGTCAGCGGGCTCCTGAGCGGCTTGCTGAGCACCCCGGCGCGGCGCTTTCGCGTTGCCGCCTGGGTTCTTCGGTTTCTTGGCGTTGCCGCGCACCCGGTCGATCACCTGCGCGACGTCGTCCCAACCCACCCAACCGGCAAGTTGCCGGGCGTATTCGTCACGCAGGGTGGGGTCCTTGATCTGGCCCACCATCGGTACACAGCGGCGTAACGCGGCCACGCGGCCTTCGGCGCTGTCCAGGTCGATTTCGGCGAGCGCGGCGCGAATTGCGAACTCGAACAACGGGGTTCGGCGGGCCACCAGATCGCGAAGGGCGCCGTCGCCGGACTTCAGCCGTAGGTCACAGGGGTCCATGCCGTCGGGCGCGACCGCGACGAAGGACTGCCCCGCCAGATTCTGTTCGCCCTCGAAGGCCTTGAGCGCGGCGGCCTGCCCGGCCTGGTCGCCGTCGAAAACGTAGATCAGTTCGCCGCGGAAGAAGCTGTCGTCCATCATCAGCCTGCGCAGCATGGCGAGGTGGTCGTCGCCGAACGCGGTGCCGCAGGAGGCGACGGCGGTGGTCACCCCCGCCAGATGCATCGCCATCACGTCGGTATAGCCCTCGACGACCACCGCCTGGTGTCCCTTGGCGATGTCGCGTTTGGCCAGGTCGATCCCGAACAACACCGACGATTTCTTGTAGAGCACCGTCTCGGGGGTATTGACGTATTTGGCTTCCATCGGGTCGTCGTCGAACAGCCGCCGGGCGCCGAACCCGATGACCTCGCCGGCCGAGGTCCGAATCGGCCAGAGCAGTCGCCGGTGAAACCGGTCGATCGGGCCGCGGCGGCCCTGCCGGGACAGGCCGGCGGCCTCCAGCTCCTTGAACTCGAAACCCTTGCGCTGCAAGTGCTTTGTCAACGTGTCCCAGCCGGACGGCGCGAATCCGCAGCCGAAGCGCCGGGCGGCCTCGGCATCGAAGCTGCGCTCGGTCAGGTACTTGCGGGCCGGTGCGGCCTCGTCGGACTGCAGTGCCTCGGCGTAGAAGACGGCCGCGGCGGCGGCGGCGGCGGCCAGCCTGCTGCGGCTGCCGCGGTCGCGCTGCACGCTGGTGGCCGCCCCGGTGTAGGTGATCGTGTGACCGATCCGGTCGGCGAGCAGCTCCACGGCCTCCACAAAGCTGACGTGTTCGATCTTCTGGATGAAGGCATAGACGTCACCGCCCTCACCGCAACCGAAGCAGTGGAAGTGCCCGTGATTGGGCCGCACGTGGAACGAGGGTGACTTCTCGTTGTGGAACGGGCACAGCCCCTTCATCGAGTCGGCTCCGGCCCGCCGCAGCTGGACATAGTCACCGACCACGTCCTCGATCCGGGCGCCTTCGCGGATCGCGGCGATGTCGCGGTCGGAGATCCTGGACCGGCCGCCGGAACGGCCCGTATCCCTGGAACCCGCCGGACTCGACACGGGGGTCAGTCTAGGCGTTCAGCGGCTCGCGCTGCTCCCGAGTTGGGAGACGTCGATGCGTTCCAGCCGGCCTTCGGTGTAGGAGGCGATCTGGTCGACGATGACGCGCAGTCGCGCGCCGTCGTCCGGGGCGCTGTTGAACGCCGCGGCAAACATGGGGTCCAGAGTCTGGGGGGCGCCGGCCTGCAGCCAGTGTGCCACCCGGTGAATCCGTTCACGTTGTCGCGCTTGGGCTGCCAGGTGCCGCGGGTCGGACATGATGAACTGCAGCGCAAGGATTTTCAGCAGCGCGACCTCCGCGCGCACCAGATCCGGCACCTGCAGCTCGCCCTGGTAACGCACCACCGGTCCGGGTCCGGAAGCGGCGCGGGTGGTGGCGATGGCGGCCGTGGCGAATCGACCGACCAGCTCGCTGGTCAGTCGCTTGAGCGCGACCGCCGCGGCCAGGGTGGCGTCGTACTTGCCGACCGCGGCGACCACCGGCAGCGCGGACAGCCGCCGCGCGGCCTCCATCAACTCGTCGGCATGCACCCGCGGGAATTCGCGCTCCCCCAGCTCGGCCAGCGCCGTCGCCTCGTCCTCGTCGCCGAGCACCCGCAGGTCGATACGTTCGGAAACCACCCCGTCCTCGACGTCGTGCACCGAGTAGGCCACATCGTCGGCCCAGTCCATCACCTGGGCTTCCAGGCACGGGCGGCCGCGTGGGGCGCGGGCGCGCAGCCAGTCCGCGGCGGCGCGGTCGTCGTCGTAGAAACCGAATTTGCGGCTGTCGCCGGGGCCGTCGCCGCGCAGCCAGGGATACTTTGTGACGGCGTCCAGCGAAGCGCGGGTGAGGTTCAATCCGGCGCTGCGGCCATCCGCGTCGAGAACCTTGGGTTCCAGGCTGGTCAAGATGCGGAAGTTCTGCGCATTGCCCTCGAACCCACCGTGGTCGGCGGCGACCTCGTTGAGCGCCCGCTCGCCGTTGTGCCCGTAGGGCGGGTGGCCGATGTCGTGGGCCAGGCCGGCCAGCTCGACGAGGTCGAGGTCGCAGCCCAACCCGATGGCCATCCCCCGCCCGATCTGCGCCACCTCCAGCGAGTGCGTCAGCCGGGTGCGCGGGGTGTCGCCCTCGCGCGGGCCGACAACCTGAGTCTTGTCGGCGAGCCGGCGCAGCGCGGCGCTGTGCAGCACCCGCGCCCGGTCGCGGGCGAAGTCGGTCCGGTGCTGCCCTTCGGTGCCCGGCAGACCCGCGGTCTTCGGCGCTTCGAGTACCCGCCGTTGACGGTCCTCCTCGTTATAAGGGTCGTCGTGGGGGTCGTGCTGATCGTTGCTCACCGACCCACAGTCTGCCAGGGACGTCGGCGCAAGTGCGGCAACGGCGGTGGTCAGGGTCACGCGTCCGTGCCCGTCGCACGGCGGAGGTTTAATTGGCGATATGCGCATCGCACGGCTTCTCGGCGTGGTCCTGATATTCGCCGGCCTGGCCGGGGGGTTGTTGCTCGCGCCGACCGCCGGCGCGCAGCCGCCGTTCCGGTTACCGGGGCAGATCACCGACAACGCCGGGGTGCTGTCCGACGCCGACCGCGCCGCCGTCTCCGCGGCCGTCGACAAGCTCTACGCCGACCGGCACATCCGGCTGTGGGTCGTCTACGTCGACAACTTCTCCGGGCAGAGCGCGCTGAACTGGGCTCAGCGCACCTTGCAGGCCAGCGAACTCGACAACTACGACGCGCTGCTGGCGGTGTCCACGTCGGGCCGCGCCTATGCGTTCCTGGTCCCCAACGGGGTGCAGAACGTCAATGCGACTCAGGTTGACAATCTGCGGCACAACAAGATCGAACCAGCGCTGCGCAACGGGGATTGGCGCGGCGCGGCCATCGCCGCCGCCGAGGGACTGAATGCGTCGCCCAGTTCCGCCGGCACGTACGTGCTGCTGGGGGTGCTTGGTGCGATCGTCCTGGCCGTCGTGGTGCTGCTGGTGGTGATGCGTCGCCGCGCCCGGCGACGCCGCGCCGGGGCGGTGGCCGCCGCCCGGCAAGTGGATCCCACCGACGCGCGGGCGCTGGCCGCGGTGCCGCTGGACATCCTCGACGACCTGTCCCGAACGAAGGTGGTGGAGGTCGACAACGCGGTGCGGACCAGCTCCAACGAGCTGGCGGTGGCGATAGAGGAGTTCGGCGAGGAACGTACCAAGCCCTTCACCGACGCGTTGAACAACGCCAAAGCCGCTCTGTCGCAAGCCTTCACCATTCGTCATCAGCTCGACGACGCCTACCCCGAGACGCCGGCGCAGCGCCGCGAGCTGCTGACCCGGGTGATCGTGTCGGCGGCCAACGCCGACCGCGAGTTGGAGTCGCAGACCGAGGCGTTCGAGCGGCTGCGGGATCTGGTGATCAACGCGCCGTCCCGCCTCGATGCGCTCACCCAGCAGTACGTCGAACTCACCACGCGGATAGAACCCGCCGAGCGGCACTTGGTCGAGTTGCACGACGAGTTCGGCACGACTGCGCTGACGTCGGTCTCGGGCAACGTCGCCACCGCCAAAGAGCGCCTCGAGTTCGCCGACCGCAATATCAGCACCGCCCGCGAACTGGCCGGCCAGGCGGTGAGCGGACAACAAAGCCGACTGGTGGATGCCGTCCGCGCCGCCGAGTCCGCGCTGGGGCAGGCGCGTTCGCTGCTGGACGCGGTGGACAGCGCGGCCGGCGACATCCGGCACGCCGTGGCCAACCTGCCGTCGCTCATCGCCGACACCCAGACGGCGATCAAGCGCGCCAACGAGCAACTGCAACAGGCGCCGGGCCACAAGTCGCCGCACACCGGCGAGCTGATCGCCGCGCGTGACGCGGCCGCCCGCGCCTTGGACAGCGTGAGCGGCGCGGGCGGCGTGCGGGGCATCGCCGATCCGTTGGCCTGTTTCGCGGAGCTGACCAAGGCCGACGCGGAACTCGACCGGGTGCTGACCACGCTTGCTCAGGAACGCGCCAATGCCGAACGGCTCAACCGGTCATTCGAGCAGGCGCTGTTCACGGCGGAGTCGCGAGTGCGGGCGGTGTCGGAGTACATCGACACCCGTCGCGGCACCATCGGGCCGGAGGCCCGGACCCGGCTCGCCGAGGCCAGGCGCCAGCTCGAGGCCGCCCACGCGAAAAAGACGACGAACCTGGCCGACGCGATCGCCTATGCGAACGGGGCCTCGACACTGGCCGCGCAGGCGCAGTCCCTGGCCAATGCAGATGTGGAGGCGGCGCAGCGCGCCTACACCAGCCGCACGAACAGCAACACCGGCGCGATCCTGGGCGGCATCATCATCGGCGACTTGCTCAGCGGAGGGATGCGAGGCGGCTTCGGCGGGTGGAGCCCGACCTCGTTCGGCGGGTCCGGTTCCTCGGGGGGCTCGTCCGGTGGCGGTTGGATGGGCGGCGGCGGCCGCTTCTAGGTTGGGCTGGATCTGGCCAGCCCGGTTGATCCAGGGATTTACCCCAGAAACGGGACTGCGCACGCCTGCGCACGGGAGCGTGAACTCCCACGCGCAGGACGTGCGCAGTCAATCGGTGCGGACTTGCGCACCACCGCTAGCCGAGCGGTGCGCTGCCGCGATCCGTTTTTATCAGGCCCAGCTGGACCCGACGGCGCTGTCCGTCTGCGCCATGTTGTTGCCGGCGCTCTGGACCTTCTGGCCGTGCTGGTTGGCCTGCTCGTAGATCACCTGGAAGTTGCGGCCCAACTGGGCGATGAACTCCTGGCA
>NZ_LZKQ01000246.1 GCF_001668675.1 Mycobacterium asiaticum
GGATCGGGGAGGTGCTGAGGGCGGCGAGTGCGGCGGCGGCTCCGTTGACGACCGGACTGATGCCGCTGGCTGGTGATGAGGTGTCGGCCGCGGTGACGCAGTTGTTCGGCAGTTTCGGTCAGGAGTATCAAGCGCTGAGTATGCGCGCCGCGGCGTTTCATGATCAGTTCCTGACCGCGTTGGGTGCCGCTGGTGACGCGTATGCGTCGGCGGAGTCAGCCGGCGTGTTGTCGTTGCAGAACCTCGAGCAGGGTGTGTTGGGCCTGATCAATGCGCCCACCAACACCTTGATTGGGCGTCCGCTGATCGGCGACGGCGCCAACGGCGCTGCGGGCACTGGGCAAGCGGGCGGACCCGGCGGACTGTTGTGGGGCAACGGTGGGGCGGGCGGATCCGGTGCGGCCAGCGGCAGCGGTGGACGTGGCGGTGATGCGGGTTTGTTCGGCAATGGCGGGGTCGGCGGCGCTGGTGGCGTCGGCGCGGCTGGGGCTACGGGAGGCACCGGAGGGGCTGGCGGTGCCGGTGGGTGGCTGGGCGGATTCGGCGGGGCCGGTGGCGCCGGAGGCGCCGGAGGTGCCGGAAGCGGCGGCATCGGTGGTGTCGGCGGAACGGGTGGCGTCGGCGGTGCCGGCCGGGCACTGTTCGGCGGCGGCGCCGGCGCTGGCGGGGCCGGCGGGTCCGGCGGCGCTGGGGATATCGGCGCAACCGGTGCGGACGGAGGCGGGCCGTTAGGCGGACTAGGCGGTACGGGCTTTGCCGGTGGTGCTGGTGGGGTGGGTGGTGACGGCGGCGCCAGTTACGGGCTGATGAGTTCCGGTGGGGCCGGCGGGGTTGGCGGGACCGGCGGGCAGGGCGGCCAGGGCGGAGTTGGCGGTACCGGGCTGGGATATCAGGTGGACGGCGGCAATGGTGGCACCGGCGGCAACGGCGGTGCCGCGGGTGCCGGAGGAGCCGGCGGAGCCGGGGGCTATCTCGGCAGCACCGGACACGCCGGCGGGGCAGGCGCCGGCGGCGTCGGGGGCATCGGCGGTACCGGCGGGCAAGGCGATACCGGGACGTTCGGTTCATCTGGTCCCGCCCCCGCCAACGGCAGTCAAGGCTTGCATGGCGGCGCGGGCGGTCAAGGCGGTAACGGCGGAGCCGGGATCGGCGGGACCGGTGGCGGTGCGGGCGGCAAGGGCGGTATGGGCGGCAATGGCGGAGCCGGAGGGGATGGTGGAGCAAACACCGCCACCGTTACGACCGGAGCCGGCGGGGGCGGCATGGGAGGTTCCGGCGGCCAAGGCGGCACCGGGGGCACCGCAGGTGCGGGCGGAATCGGTGTGGACGGCGGGGCGGCGGGTGACACCGGCACCGGAGGTACCGGCGGCGTCGGTGGCAATGGCGGGATGGGGGCTGCCGGGGCGTCCGGTGCCAGCAGCATGGCGCCTGGGAACGGCTTCCAGGGCGGTCAGGGCGGCACCGGCGGCACCGGCGGCACTGCGGGTTCCGGCATCAACGGCGTCGGCGGCGGGCAGGCCGGCACCGGGGGCAACGGCGGCCAAGGCGGCGGCGGCGGAAACGGCGGCACCAACACCGGCACCACCGCCACCGGCGCAACCGGAGGCGGCATGGGCGCCCAAGGCGGCCAAGGCGGCACCGGCGGCACCGCAGGCGCAGCAGGCACGCTTGTCGACGGCGGGGCGGTCGGCGGCACCGGCACCGGCGGCACCGGCGGGACGGGCGGCAACGGCGGGCTGGGGGCTACCGGTGCAACCGGCACGAACAGCACTACCACCCCGACCGCGGGTAGCCAGGGCGGCAGCGGTGGCACCGGCGGCACGGGTGGCACGGGCGGAGCGGGGATCGGCGGGTTCGGCGGTGGTGCTGGTGGCCAAGGTGGCATCGGCGGGACCGGCGGCGGCGGCGGTTCGGGCGGCATCAATACCGGCACCGGCGGCACTATCAGCGCCAACGGCGGCACCGGTGGCACCGGCGGGCTGGGCGGCAACGGCGGAGCAGCGGGCGCCGGCGGCACCATCGGTGGTCAGGGTGGCAGTGGCGGCAAGGGTGGCAATGGTGGATTTGGGGGGCAGAACGCCTCTGGCGACTCCGTTAACGTCGGCCGCTCCGGTGGGGGCGGTGGCGGCGGTGCCGGCGGCACCGGCGGGCTGGGCGGCAACGGCGGTGGCAGCGGCGCCGGCGGGGGGGGGGG
>NZ_LZKQ01000247.1 GCF_001668675.1 Mycobacterium asiaticum
TGTCCAGGTCGGCGCGGTACCCGGCGATAATGACGACCAACCGGTCGCGGTCGTTTTCCATGCGCGCCAGCAGCGTGTCGATGGCCACCAGGCCGAAGTCGTTCTTGGCCCCGGTGGCCACCAGTGCGTAGGCCTCGTCGAGGAACAGCACGCCGTCCAGCGCGCTGTCGATGATGGCGTTGGTCTTGGCCTCGGTCTCCCCGATGTGCTGACCGATCAGGTCGGCACGGTGCACCTCGCGAATGTTCTCCCGCTTCAAAAGCCCCAGACCGCAATAGATTTTCGCGACGACGCGGGCGATGGTGGTCTTACCCGTACCGGGCGGGCCGGCGAAAACCAGGTGGTGAGTGCGCTGCGCGACGGCCAGCCCACGCTGCTGGCGCAGCACGGCCATGGCGACCGAACTCTTCAACCGCGACACCTGGTTCTTGACCTCGTCCAACCCGATGAACTCGTTGAGCTGCACTTCGGCCTCGGCCAGCAGTGCGGCTTTACGCTCCCGGGCACCCGGATCGACGAAATCGGCGTCGCTGGGCTCGGTTTCGTGGTTCCACGGGTCGGTGCGCGCCTCGATACGGGCCGCGGTCGTGGTCACCATGCCGAAGCTCGGATCCGACAGCGCCTGCTCGATCTCTTCGTTCTCGGGATTGGCCGCGTACAGCTCGTGCAGCACCTCGCTGGCGGCCTCTTCGTCGACATGTGCCCGCAGCGCAAGCGCTTTGGCCAGCGCGCCGTCGACCGCGGCGACCGCGATGGGACCTTCGGGCTCCTCGAGATACGACAGCGCCGGGGCGAACATGCCGAGCCGGGCCAGCGCGGTGCCCAGGGCGATCTTCACCGCATGCGCGAACGCACCGTCCAGATCGGGGTCATTGACGATCGGGGTCAACAGCTTGACGACGTCCGACCAGCGCTCCGCACGATAGTTGATGACGACGGCAATCCACCGGGCCTCGCGCAGCTTGGGCCGACGCTCGGCGATGCGGCCGACGATCTCATAGGCGCGGGCGTATTCGGCCGGGCCGCCGGCCGACGCGAGGGCCGCGGCGTAGGCCAGCTGGAAGTCGTCCGGGCCGGTAGCGCGGAACTGAAGGTAAAGGCCGGTGTCGTATCGGAAACCGAGGGCGCCGCGCTCCAGTTCGACCTGTCGTTGCAACACCCCGGCCGTGGCCGCGGTGCGGGCGACCTGTTCCAGCACGTGCGGGGAGGTGTCACCCGCGGCTGCCAGGCCGGTCCAGGCGTCGCACTGCTCGTGCGCGATCCGGGTGAGCGCACTGAACCCCGAGCGGGCCGCGTCGAGGTCCGCGGGCCGCTGCCGCTCGTAGACGGCGATGCCGAGGGCACGGCAGCAGGTAGCAAACCTGCTGACGACGTCGCTGTCTACCCTGCCGACCGTCCGGGATGCGAGGGGTTTAGCCGCAAGCATGCCGATATCACCGCGTTCCACGCCCCCGCCGTCTCCTGAAGTAGTTAAAGTCGCCACCGGCTAACTCCGCCCAGCTCCGCCTGAGGTTAGCCACCCGAAGTTAGCATTCCCTAAGCTAACTGTCGAGGTGACCAAAAGCGTGCGATTCAGCACAAACACTCCCGTCCTAGGCCGCTGACCTGCGAAATTTTCGATCCGTAACCGGACCGGCCACCAGGCTAGCAGCTTACTGAATATGATTTTCATTAACAACGGCGGGTGCCGGTACATGCGCCGCCGGCGCGATGACCGATGGTCATCCGGTAAGCCAGCTCGATGCGCACCTGCACATAGTCGGGCCTATCGCGCAGGTTGGGAATGAATACGATCCCGGTGAAGTTTGTCGCAGCCGCACATAGTCAGTAGTCGGAGCGCACAGCCGCCAAGTTCCCCGCTTGGGTCAGGGCTTGGCGGCGCTGACCAGCGTGTTGCGTGCGAACATCGCCGCGGCCTCGGAGTCGGGCCCCGGTATCGGCCGCCCCACCTCGCGCAGGTAGTCGTTGAGCGGCGTTCCGATCGCGGTCCAGCCATGCCCACCGAACCACTCGGTGGCGGGCGCGCACCGCTCGTTGTAGACCAGCTGGAAGAACGGGCGCTGCTCGCCGTCCGGAGTGGCGCGTTCCTCCTCGACCTTGGCCTGGAATTCATCCTCGGGGAGCGGAGTGCCGTCCTCGACGGCGACATGACTACCCGGACAGGCCAGCGCGTTGATGCCGGAGAAAAGCTGCTCCTGGGCGGCTGCAGGCAGATAGATCAAGAGCCCCTCGGCGATCCAGGCCGAGAACTGGCTGGGATCAAAACCGCTGTCCTGCAAAGCTTGTGGCCAATCCTGCCGTAGATCGACGGCAATCTCCCGACGCTCGGCGCGCGGTTGCACACCATGTTGGGCGAGCACCTCCCGCTTGAAGTCGAGAACCTGTGGCTGATCCAGCTCGAAGACTGTCGTGCCATCCGGCCAGGGCAGCCGGTAAGCCCGCGAATCCAGTCCGGCCGCCAGGACGACGACCTGCCGCGCACCCGCGGCGGCGGCGCGCTCGAAGTAAGCGTCGAAGTACCTGGTGCGGGCGCCCTGGAAGTCGACGAAGTGGCGACCGAAGTCGTCGCTCTTGAGGTCGTGTTCGGGGGCTTTGCCATCCAGCACGTCGGCCCAGGAACCGCCGACGGCACGGCAGAACAGTTCCGCATAGGGATCGACGGCCAGCGGCTCCGGTTTCTGCGCCTCCAAAGCCCGCGCGGTCGCTACGAAAAGCGCGGTTGATCCCACACTCGTTGTGATGTCCCAGGTGTCACCGTCACTGCGCACCCCAACACCCTAGCCGCGTTCGAGATCCCAAGTGCCGGGCAGCATCGGCTCGCGTGGACCGCCACCGAACTCGTCGTCCGCCAGCGCCGTCAGCCCGGCCACATCAGCTATCGCGCCCTTACGCACCGTGCCGGCGAACCCCATGTCGCCGGCGCCATGTACGGACGAGGTCGCCATGGCGAGCTCGTCAGGCGGGTCCCAGTCGGGATCGACGCCGACGTTCATAGCGGCAAACTCGTCGCCGTGCTCGTGCAGCCCCGACCGTCGGCGACGGCGTCGGCGCGCCTGCTCCCGCGCCGCCGCCGCGGCGGCCACGGCCGCGGCGTCCGGCTCCGACGCCTTCCTGCTGGCGCTCGCAGGGGCACTCATGCCGGAGCCGAATCCGATCCCGGGTCCGCCACCGATCAAAAACGGGTAGCCCATGCCCGCGGCCGGACCGCCGGCCGCCGGTGGTGTTCCGGCGCCGGCGGCGGTGCCCGAAACCGTGGTCGCCGTGCCGGGCGCGGGGGCCGCGGTTGCGGCCGAGGCGACGACGGACGGCGCCGTCCCGACGGTGGGCAGCATTGATGCCTCGGCGATCGGCGAGACGATAGCCGGGATCGCCACCGGTTGGATCGCGGCAAGCCCGGACAAGCCGGCCAGCCCGGTCACCGAGCCCAGGTTGGCGATGGCGCCGCCGAGCGCGGCGGCCAGCAACTGCGGCGACTGCACCAGCGGCGCAAGCTGCGCTAGGTGGGTCGGCCAGTCGAATTCGGCAAGCTCGACGACATACTCCAGCGCCCCCGCCGGATTGGTGAACAGCTGCTGGACGAACGTTTCGAACTGCTGGCCGAATTCCAGGGATCGGGCAACCCACCAGCTGGGCTGGGTCGCATCGGTGATGTCGTGCATGTGGACCCCGTTGAGCGTGCCCTCCAACGGATCCCAGTCGATCTGCCCGCCGGTGAGCGCCCGCAGCAGGTCGGCGACGAGGTAGTCCAACGGCGTGGGATCACCGTGATCGTGGTCCTCGTGCCCCTCCTCGCCTTCCTCGTGACCGTGGTCGTCCTCGGCAGCAACGATCTGCGGCGCCGGGGTTGCCGGCGCCGTCGAGGCCACCGCGCCCTCGGACGCCGCCTGATATGCCGTCATAGTCGCCGCCGCCTGGAGCCACATCCGCGCGTAGTCGGCCTCGTTGAGCGCGATCGGGATCGTGTTGATCCCGAAGAAGTTCGTCGCCACCAGCACGCCGTGGATGGCGTGGTTGGTCGCCAGCTCGACCAGTGTCGGCATGGCGGCCAACGCGGCGGTGTACGCGGCGGCCGCGGCTTCGGCTTGCGCGGCCGCGTTCGCACTGCGAGCGCTCACCTGCGCCAGCCAAATTAGGTATGGCGCATGGGCAGCCACATACTGTTCGGCGCTCGGCCCCTCCCAGGCACCACCCTGCACCGCGCCCAGCAGCGCGGTGAGTTCGTCAGCGATCTCGCTGTACTGCGTGCTCAGCACCGACCATGCGGTCGCGGACGCCAGCATCGGACCGGGTCCGGGACCGCTGCTGAGTAGCGCCGAATGCACCTCCGGCGGTGAGGCCATCCAAATCGGGGCCGTCATCAAGTACTCCTCCGCTGGCAGGGCTGTGCCAGCTCCCTCGTGCAGGAAGAGTACTGAAGTTGATAATCGTTTTCAATAGGTTCGGCATCGGTCCGGACGGGACTTTGCCAGGGTTACACGAGCGGAAGGCGGTTTTTGATCCGCCGGTCCAGATCCCACAGCATCAGGTTGAACGGGAACTCCCGGACGATGCGCGGCAGCATCGCGTTGACCGTCGCGAGTACCTCCATCAACAGGTCGAAACGCTGTTGACGGTCGTCGTCCCAGGTGAACCCCATTTCGTCCCGGAACCGCTGCGGCAAGAACCCGGAGGTGATCAGCAGGTTGAATTGCTCCAACGGGCTTCGTAGCCAGCCGGGCAATGGCAGTCCCCGGATCCGCGCCACCGCGATCGGATAAAGGAACTCGCGGACGGTGTCGTCGATGTGCACCAGGTCCAGCGACTCCTGCCAGTACTTATCGAAGGCGGCCCGGTCGGCCGGCCACATCTCCGGAGGCACCTGCAGCGTTGTGCCGATCGCCATGCCCTGCTGATACAGCCGGTCTGCATCCTCTTCGTCGATCTCTCCGACGAAGAGGCGGTAGACGTCGATCGTTCCCTTGTAGATGCACGCCGCGACCCACAACTGCAGTTCGGGGTCGAAAGCGTTGTAGGAGACCGGACTGTCAGGGGTGGAGTACACCTGTGCGTGCGCTCGGTTCACGGCCCGGCGAAACGCCGCCTTCTGCGCGTCCGTTCCCGCATTGGCCACCGCGATGTAGGTAAAGGTGGTGCGGGCCCGCTTGATCGGGTGGCGGTCGATGCGTCCGCTTTCCACGCGGCTCTCCGCCACGCCATGCCCGACACCCGGTCGAGACAGCTCCATGATGACGTTAGCCGGTCCGGCCAGCAGTGCCACCCCCATCAGGCCGAAGTCACCGGCGATGCGCCGACGCACTTTGCCCTGCGGCCGCGGCGGATCCGAGATCGGCCTCTCCACATGAGGGACGCGAGTCCTCTCAATCTGTTCGATCGTCACCCTTCAGGCCCCCACGTGTCCGGCAATTCTGATAACATCCGTTTCCAAATTTTGGCGGCTGCGGATTCTGATGTCAAGATGGTGTCCATGGATGCCGAAGCGTCGAGCGCGCGGCCCTACCGCGGCGTCGATGCAACGCAGCGACTGGCCGTGCGCCGCAACCAGCTGTTGGCCGCTGGCCTGGACCTGCTGGGGGCCGAGGACCCGAACGACACCGAGCTCACCGTGCGCAACCTGTGCCAGGCCGCGGGCCTGTCGGCGCGATATTTCTACGAGAGCTTCACCGACAAGGACGACTTCGTCGCCCGCGTCTACGACTGGGTGATTGCCGGACTGGCCGGCAGCATGCAGTCGGCGATCTCGGGCGTACCGGCAGACGAACAACCGCGGGCCGGTATGGCTCACCTGGTGCGGACCATCGCCGGCGACGCCCGGATCGGTCGGCTGCTGTTCAGCACCCACCTCGCCAATGCCGTGGTGATGCGCAAACGGGGCGAGTCGACGGTGTTTTTCGCCATGTTGTCCGGCCAGCACGTCGTGACTGCGATGGGGGCTCCGGCGAACGAACGGGTCAAGGCGGGGGCACACTTTGCCGTCGGCGGCGTCGGGCAGACGTTGAGCGCGTGGCTGTCCGGTGATGTGAACATGGAACCGGACGAACTAGCCGATCACCTGGCGTCGCTGCTGGTGGAACTCACCGAGCCCAGCCTGTACAGCCCGGTAAAGGGCTAACGCAAAGGGCTAACGAAAGGGCTAACGAAAGGCTAAGCCCTAGGGCATCAACGGCACCTGCCACAACCGCATGTCGGGATGGAGCCAGAGTCGCATCCAGGTCAGGCGCATCACCCGCAGCGCCCCGGAGATGAGCAGATAAGCCATCGGCACCGAGATCAGCAGCGCGGTCACCACCGACAGTGCCGCGTCGTCGGGTCCCGCGGTCATCAGGTCAAACCAGGCGTCGCAGATGAGCAGAACCCCCGTGGTGAAAGCGGTGAGCACCAGCAACTGACGGCGCAGATAACCCAGCACCGCGGTGGCCGCCATGAACCCGACCAGCAGCAGGTCGAAGCCCACCCAGGTGATCGGCCAGTTGTGCGCGACGTACTTCTGCGGCAGCGTCAGCGCGAGGTAGGCCATCCACGGGATCATCGCGATCAGACCACCGACGATCAGACCCAATCGGATGTGCCGCATCCGGTTGAGCGTGACCGGGTCCTCCAGCTCACTCAACGGCGCCTCGAGCCGGGTGATCAGCTCGCGTCGCTGCTCCGGCGTCAGAGCGGCGATCTGACGGTCGCTGAGAATCGCCTCGGTCATGCCTGGGCGGCCGCGACCGGTGGCCGCCGGTCGGCTTCGGTCTTGGGCACCGCTGGGGTGTCAGCGTCGGTGAACTCCCTTACCCAGCAAGCGAATTCAAGCATGATCCCATCGGGATCCTGGAAGTAGAACGAGCGGACGTACACCCCGGGATGCACCGTGGCGGATACCTGCATCGGACTCTCGTCGTGGTTGAGCACCGGACCCACCCGCACGCCCTTGTCCTTCAGCCGCTGGCGGTAGGCGTCGAACTTCTCCGCCGGAACGTGGAAGGCGAGGTGGTTCATCGTGCTGACCGCGCTGGTGATGTCGCCAAGCCCCGGCAGCGCGCCGGGCGAAGAGATGCCCGGCACCCGGTCGGGCGCTTCGGCGAACCAGAAGAACGCGACGCAGTCCCCGTTGCCGGCATCGAAGAAGAAGTGCTGACCCGCACCGCCGGGCAGGTCGAGCGACTTGATCAGCGGCATGCCCAGGACATTGCTGTAGAAGTCCACCGTGCGCGCCATGTCGGAGCAGACCAGCGCGACGTGGTTGATTCCGCCGAGCTCGAATTCGGTGTTGGTGTTGTGCGGCTTGATCATTTCGCGACTCCCGTGGTTAAGATCCAAACCTGAATCTAACATCAGATTCAGGTTTCTTGCAGGAAGGTGCAGGTGACAGCTTCGGCAGCACCCGACGGGCCGGCCTCGGGCCGTGCGTCCTTTCCAACCCACCGTGGTCGGCGGACCCAGGCCGCCATCGACGAAGCCGCGCGAACCGTGATCGCGCGCAAAGGAATCCTCGCCACCACCATCGCCGACATCGCCGCCGAAGCCGGCAGGTCGGCGGCGTCGTTCTACAACTACTACGACTCCAAGGAGGCGATGGTCCGCCAATGGGCGCTGCGGTTCCGCGACGAGGCCAACCAGCGCGCCGTCTCGGTGACCCAGCACGGCCTCTCCGAACGCGAACGGGCACACCAGGCGGCCGCAGCCCACTGGCACACCTATCGGCATCGCCTGGCCGAGATGATCAGCATCTCCCAGCTGGCGATGGTAAGCGACGACTTCGCCCAGTACTGGGCCGAGATGTGCGCGGTTCCAATATCATTCATTGCCGAGTCGGTGAGACGTGCTCAGCGCCACGGCTTTTGCAGCGACGACGACCCGCAACTGCTGGCCGAGGCGATCGTTGCGATGTTCAATCAGTTCTGTTTCATCCAGCTCACCCGCACGCCCGCACCCGACGACGAAGCCTGCATCCGGACTCTGACGAACATTTACTACCGGGCCATCTACAGCCAGGAGGACGTGCCGAATTGACCGCCATCAGCCGTGAATTCATCGGACTGCCGTCACCGACCGCCGAACGCGCCGGCGCCGGCGGACACCCCTGCCAGGGGCTCTATCACCGCGCCGAGGGGCACAAACCGAAGGTGGCGATGATCGCCACCCACTACCAGATCGACTTCTCCGAGCATTACATCGCGGACTACCTGGCCGCGCGCGGTATCGGATTTCTGGGCTGGAACACCAGGTTCCGCGGATTCGAGAGCAGCTTTCTGCTCGACCACGCGCTGGTCGACATCGGGGTGGGAGTGCGGTGGCTCCGCGACGTTGCGGGCGTCGAAACCGTTGTGCTGCTGGGCAACTCCGGCGGAGGATCGTTGATGTCGGCATACCAGTCGCAGGCGGTCGAGCCGAATGTGACCCCACTGGCGGGAATGCGGCCGGCGAAGGGCGTGGCCGAGTTGCTACCGGCCGACGGCTACGTGGCCACCGCGGCCCACCCCGGGCGCCCGGACGTGCTCACCGCCTGGATGGACGGTGCCGTCGTCGACGAGAACGACCCGGTGGCAACCGATCCCGAACTGGACCTGTTCGACGAGCGCAACGGCCCGCCCTACTCGCCGGAGTTCATCGAGCGCTATCGCGGCGCCCAGCTGGCGCGTAACGACGCGATCACCGACTGGGCCGAGGCCGAACTCAAACGCATTTCGGGGGCCGGCTTCTCCGATCGGCCATTCACGGTGATGCGCACCTGGGCCGACCCGCGCATGGTGGACCCCAGCATCGAACCGACCAAGCGGCAGGCGAATTGGTGCTATGCGGGAACTCCGGTGAAAGCGAACCGTTCCACCCGTGGCATCGCCGCGGCCTGCACACTACGCAACTGGCTGGGCATGTGGAGCATGCGCACGGCGCAGACCCGCGCCGAGCCACACCTGAACCGCATCACCTGCCCGGCGCTGGTCATCAACGCCGAGGCCGACACCGGCGTCTTCCCTTCCGACGCGCAACGCATCTATGACGCGCTGGCCGGCACCGACAAGGCCCAGGCCGCCATCGACACCGACCACTACTTCACCACCCCGGGCGCCCGCGACGAGCAGGCCGACGTGATCGCCGAATGGATCGGCGATCGGTGGGCCTAGCGGCGTGACCAACCAACGGGTTGTTAGCTTCAAATGGTTGTTAGCTTGAAGACGGCCGCGTAGGCGAACCGATCACAGGGAAGGCGACCAATGCCGATCGCAATCAGCCCCGAACATCAAGACCTGGCCGACTCGGTGCGGTCCCTGGTGGCGCGGGTCGCGCCGTCGGAGGTGCTGCACGCGGCCATGGAGACGCCGCTCGAGAATCCGCCGCCGTACTGGCAGGCCGCCGCCGAGCAGGGACTGCAGGGCGTACACCTGTCCGACTCGGTCGGCGGGCAGGGCTTCGGCATCCTTGAACTGGCGATCGTGCTCGCCGAGTTCGGCTACGGGGCGGTGCCCGGTCCGTTCGTGCCGTCGGCGATCGCCAGCGCGCTGGTGTCCGCCCACGACCCCGACGCCAAGGTGCTCGCCGAGCTGGCGACGGGTGCGACGATCGCCACCTACGCCCTGGACTCCGGGCTGACCGCCACCCGCCACGGCGACGTCCTGGTGATCCGCGGTGAAGCGCGCGCGGTGCCCGCCGCCGCACAGGCCTCGGTGCTGGTACTGCCCGTCGCGATCGACAGTGGCGAAGAATGGGTGGTGCTGCGCGCCGAGCAGCTTGAAATCGAGTCGGTACAGAGCCTGGATCCGCTGCGGCCGATCGCCCACGTGCGGGCCAACGCCGTGGAAGTCGGCGACGACGTGGTGCTGAACAACCTGAGCATGACGACCGCCCACGCGCTGATGACGACGTTGCTGTCGGCGGAGGCGGTGGGCGTGGCGCGCTGGGCCACCGACACCGCGTCGGGTTATGCGAAGATCCGCGAGCAGTTCGGTCGGCCGATCGGTCAATTCCAGGCCATCAAGCACAAATGCGCGGAGATGGTCGCCGACACCGAGCGGGCCACCGCGGCGGTATGGGATGCCGCGCGCGCCCTGGACGAGCTGCGCGACGGCGCGGACAACCACCTCGAATTCGCCGCGTCCGTGGCCGCCACCCTGGCACCTGCCGCGGCTCAGCGCTGCACCCAGGACTGCATTCAGGTGCACGGTGGCATCGGGTTCACCTGGGAACACGACACCAACGTGTACTACCGCCGGGCGCTGATGCTGGCCGCCTCGTTCGGCCGTAGCTCAGAGTATCCGCAGCGGGTGGTCGACACCGCGACCACCAGCGGGATGCGCGAGGTGAACATCGACCTGGACCCGGAGACCGAGGAGCTGCGGGCCGCCATCCGCGGCGAGGTCGCCGCGTTGAAGAAGATGGACCGGCCGGCCCGCGCGGTGGCGATCGCCGAGGCCGGCTGGGTGCTGCCGTATCTACCCAAGCCCTGGGGCCGGGCGTCGAATCCCGTGGAGCAGATCATCATCGCCCAGGAGTTCGCCAGCGGTCGGGTGAAGCGGCCACAGGTCGGCATCGCCGCCTGGATCATTCCGTCGATCGTCGCGTTCGGCACCGAGGAGCAGAAGCAGCGTTTCCTGCCGCCGACCTTCCGCGGCGAGATGATCTGGTGCCAGCTGTTTTCCGAGCCGGGGGCCGGCTCGGACCTGGCGGGGCTGTCCACCAAGGCGACCAAGGTCGACGGCGGGTGGCGCATCACCGGCCAGAAGATCTGGACCACCGCCGCCCAGTACTCCCAGTGGGGCGCCCTGCTTGCCCGGACGGACCCCAGCGCCCCGAAGCACAACGGCATCACCTACTTCCTGGTGGACATGAAGGCCAAGGGGGTGACGGTCAAGCCGCTGCGCGAGCTCACCGGTCACGAGATGTTCAACACGGTCTACATCGACGACGTGTTCGTGCCCGACGAGTGCGTGTTGGGCGAAGTGAACCGGGGTTGGGAAGTCAGCCGCAACACTCTGACCGCGGAACGGGTCTCGATCGGCAGCAGTGACGCCAACTTTCTGGCCACCCTGCCGCAGTTCGTGGAGTTCGTCCGGGACGGACAGTTCGACCAGGTGGCTCAGCACCGCGCTGGGCAATTGATCGCCGAGGGCCACGCCGCCAAGGTGCTGAATTTGCGCTCCACACTGCTGACGCTGGCCGGCGGTGACGCCATGCCCTCGGCCGCGATCTCCAAGCTGTTGTCGATGCGGACCGGACAGGGCTACGCCGAGTTCGCGGTGGCATCCTTCGGCGCGGAGGCCGTGATCGGCGACCCCGACCAACTGCAGGGCAAGTGGGGCGAATATCTGTTGGCCAGCAGGGCCACCACGATCTACGGCGGTACCTCGGAGGTGCAGCTCAACATCATCGCCGAGCGCCTGCTGGGCCTGCCCCGCGACCCGTAACGGGGAACGCGCCAAGGTGGCGCGAACAGACGCTAAAGC
>NZ_LZKQ01000248.1 GCF_001668675.1 Mycobacterium asiaticum
GTGGCCCGCTCACCCGAAGACTTCCACACCCTGCTGGCCACCGAAAACGTCACCATCCTCAGCCAAACCCCCTCGGCGTTCTCCGCACTGCAAACGGCCGACACGCTCTCGGGCGAACGAGCACAGCGGCTGGCCCTGGAGGCCGTCGTATTCGCCGGGGAAGCGCTTGAGCCGCAACACCTTCGGCCGTGGCTGCGCAACCATCCCGAAGCGCCGCGGTTGTTCAACCTGTACGGCACCACCGAAACCACCGTGCATGCCTCGTGGCGGGAGATCGTTGCGCGGGACACCGAAAGCGGCGCCAGCCCCATCGGCGTGCCGCTGGACCACCTTGCCTTCATGGTGCTGGACGAATGGCTGCGGCCGGTGCCGGCCGGCATCGCGGGAGAACTGTACGTCGCCGGCGCGGGCGTCGGCGTCGGCTACCTGCACCGCGCGGGACTGACCGCAACACGGTTCCTGGCCTGCCCGTACGGCGCCCCGGGAACCCGGATGTACCGCACCGGCGACCTCGTGTCCTGGACCCCCGACGGGCAACTGCACTACCTCGAACGCGCCGACGAACAAGTCAAGATCCGCGGCTACCGCATCGAACTCGGCGAGATCGAGAACACCCTGCTGGATTGCCCGTACGTCAACCAGGCGGCCGTCACCGCACACCACCGCGGCGCAGGAGGAGCCCACCTCGTCGCCTACCTCACCCTCGCGCACGGCGCCGGTGACGAAGCCGCCGAAAATGCCGTTCAAGAATGGCGAGACCTGTACGACCAGCTCTACGGTGACCAGGTCACACCGCCGGAATTCGGCAGCGATTTCCGCGGCTGGAACAGCAGCTACACCGGCGACCCGATCCCGCTCGAGGAAATGGAGGAGTGGCGGTCGGCCACGGTGGACCGGATCATGGCCCTGCGTCCGCGACGGGTATTGGAGATCGGCGTGGGTTCCGGGCTGATCCTGGCCCGGATCGCGCCCCACTGCGAAAGCTATGTGGCAACGGATAATTCGGCCGTCGCCGTGGACGGCCTGGCGCGGACCATGGAGCGGTTGCAAGTCCCGTGGCGTGACCGCGTCCAGCTGCTGAGCCGGCCCGCTCACGACACCGACGGGTTGCCGCGCGGTCATTTCGACACCATCATTGTCAACTCGGTGGTCCAATACTTTCCGTACGCGGACTATCTGGTCGAGGTCATCGACAACGCCATGGAGCTGCTGGCCCCGGGCGGGTCATTGTTCATCGGTGACGTCCGCAACCGCGTCCTGCACGGTGCTTTCCACACCGCGGTGGCGCTGGCCCACGGTAGTGGCACTGCCACCGAGGTCCGCCAGCGCGTCCGGCGTGCGATGCTGAGCGAATCCGAATTGCTGCTTGCGCCAGAGTTCTTCACCACCTGGGCGGACCGGCAAGAGGCGGTGGCCGGGATCGACATCCAGGTCAAACGCGGCGAAGCCGACAACGAACTCACCCGGTACCGCTACGACGTCGTCGCCCACAAGGCCCCGACCGCGACACGGTCACTGGCCACCGTCCCCGTGCGCGCCTGGGCGCAGAGCGGCGGGTCGACCGGGCTGCGTGACTACTTGACCGCGCAATGCCCGAGCGCCCTGCGCGTCACCGGCATCCCGCGCACCGGACTGATCACCGACGTTCGCGCCGAACAAGCCCTCGACAGCGGCGATCCCGACTCCACCGACTCCGGGACGCTCGAAAGCCGCACACCAGAGCAGCTACACCGCCTCGCCGCCGACGCCGGATACCGCGTCGCCGTCACCTGGGGCAGCGAATCCGGCACACTGGACGCGGTTTTCGTCGCCGCCACCGAGCCGAACACGCCGTTGAACAACGTCTACCGGCCCAACGCCCGCAATGCCACCTACGCCAACGACCCTCGCGCCAACGCCAAGATCACCGTGGTGCGTCAGCGGCTCAAGGAGCGGTTGCCCGCCTACATGGTGCCCGCGCAAATCATGGTGCTCGACGAATTCCCGCTGACCTCCTCGGGCAAGCTGGACCGGAAACGCTTGCCCGCACCGGAGTATGCGCCCGCGGATCGCTACCGCGCACCGGCCGGTCCCGTCGAGGAGATCCTGGCCGGCATCTACGCGCAGGTGCTGGGGCTGGAGCTGGTCGGGGTCGACGAGTCGTTCTTCGAGTTGGGCGGAGACAGCATCCTGTCGATGCAGGTGGTGGCGCGGGCCCGGGCGGCGGGTGTGGTGTGCAAGCCGCGCGACATCTTCGCCGAGCAAACGGTGGCCGGACTGGCGCGGGTGGCCAGAATAGCCGACGACGCGAGTTCTGTCGCCGACGACGGGCTCGGGCCGGTGCCCGCGACTCCGATCATGCACTGGCTGCGGGAAATGGCCGGTCCCGTCGATCAGTTCAGCCAGACGGTGGTGCTGCGGGCGCCGAGTGGGACCACCGAGTCCGACGTGGCGGTGGTGCTACAGGCGATGCTGGACCGGCACCCGATGTTGCGGCTTCGGGCCGACCACTCGCCCGATGGCAAGTGGTCGCTGTGGGTCCCCGCGCCCGGCACGCTCCCCGCCACGAGCTGTATGCGCACCGTGGAAACCCTGTCCGAAGCGGAGCTGGCGGCGGCCCGGTCCCGGCTGAATCCGGCCGCCGGCGTGATGCTGAGCGCGCTGTGGGTCGCGTCGGCCGGGCGGCTGGTGATCATCATTCACCATCTGGCCGTCGACGGGGTGTCCTGGCGAATCCTCCTCGAGGACTTGGTTTCCGCCTGGGCTCAGCAGCGCGCCGGGCATCCGGTGGCGTTGCCGGCGACCGGGACATCGTTCCAGCGGTGGGCATTGCTACTGAGCGAATACGCGCACCGGGCCGTCGTGGTGGACCACGTCGCCGCCTGGCGCCGAGTCGCCGGCACACCGGCCGCCCTGCCCGCACCGCATCCCGAGCTGGATACCCATGCCACCGCAGGGCGTATCTCCATGGATCTGGACGTCGAGACCACCCGCGCGCTGCTCGGTGCGGTGCCGACGGCGTTTCACGCCGGTGTCCAGGACATCCTGTTGATTGCGTTTGCGTTGGCGTGGAACGAGTTTCTGGACGGTGTCGAAGCACTCGGTGTCGACGTCGAGGGACACGGGCGTCGCGACGACTTGGCCCCGGATCTCGACCTGTCCCGCACGGTGGGCTGGTTCACCACGAAATACCCGGTGGCGTTGCGTGTTGGTGGGCTGGATTGGGCGCAGGTGGTGGCGGGCGGGGCGGCGTTGGGTGCGGTGGTCAAGGCCGCCAAGGAGCAGTTGCGGGCGCTGCCGGATGGTTTGACGTACGGGTTGTTGCGTTATCTGAACAACGATGTCGATCTGGACGGGCCGGACCCGTCGATCGGCTTCAACTACCTGGGTCGGCTCGGCGCCGCGGCGATCGAGAATCCCGGCGACGCCTGGCGACTCAGCCAAGACGGAGTACCCGCGGCACCGCTGCCGATGCCGTTGCCGCACACGGTGGAACTGAACGCGGGCACCGTCGACACCCCTAACGGCCCCTCACTGCGTGCCGAATGGGTCTGGGCGCCGTCGGTTTTGGATCGTGAGCGGGTTGAGTGGTTGGGGGAGTTGTGGTTTGCGGCGTTGGGTGGGATTTGTGCGCATGTGCGCGGCGGTGGGGGTGGGTTGACGCCGTCGGATATCGTGCCGGCGCGGTTGAGTCAGGGTGAGCTCGACGAGTTGGCGGGGCACCAGCGCATCGCGGATGTGTTGCCGCTGACGCCGATCCAGCGGGGGTTGCTCTTCCACGCCAGTGCCGCCTCGGGCGAGGACCATGTGTACGCCGTACAGCTCGATCTGCACCTCACCGGTGCGGTCGAGCCGCACCGGCTCCGACACGCGCTGGACACTGTGGTCCGTCGGCACCCGAATCTGGCGGCCCGGTTTTGTGCGCAGTTTGATGAGCCGGTGCAGGTGATTCCGGCTGAGCCGGTGGCGGTGTGGCGCTATGTCG
>NZ_LZKQ01000249.1 GCF_001668675.1 Mycobacterium asiaticum
CGCACCAGCGCCGCCCGCTTGTGAGGCGCTGGATCCACCCGCGCCTCCGTTACCGATGATCCCGCCGTCGGCGCCGGTTGCCCCGGCTCCGGCGCCGGCATTGCCTCCATTGCCGATGAAAAGGCCGGCCTTGCCGGCGGCGCCGCCCGACGGCCCGCTTCCGCCGTCGCCGCCGCTGCCGACCAGCACCGCGTTGCCGCCCGCGCCGCCGGCGCCGTTCGTCGTCGTGCCGGTGCCCCCGGCTCCGCCGGCGCCGCCGTTCCCGTAGAACAGGCCACCCGTCCCGCCCACGCCTCCGGCTCCACCAGCGCCTGCCGCGTTGCTGCCCCCGGGACCGCCGGCACCACCGTTACCGAACAATCCTGCGGCGCCACCATTACCACCGGCACCGCCGTCCGGACCGCCCATACCGCCTTTCCCGCCGTCGCCGTACAGCAACCCGCCCGGCGCACCATTGCCCCCCGCCCCCGATCCCGTGCCCGGCGCGCCATCCGCGCCGTTGCCGATCAGCGGTCGTCCAAGCAAAGACTGGGTCGGCGCATTGACGGCATTCAGCACGGCCTGCAACGGTGATGTGTTGGCGGTTTCCGCAGCGGCATAGGCGGCCGCGCCATTGTTCAGCAAGCCGACGAACTCGGCATGAAACGCATTCGCCTGGGCGTTGAGGGCTTGAAATTCTTGCCCGAAGTTCCCGAAGAGTTGAGCGATCGCCGCCGATATCTCGTCGCCGGCAGCAACGGTCAATGCGGTCGTAGGAGCGGCCGCCGATGCCGCCGCGGTATGCAGGGCCGCCCGAACTCCGGCCAAGTTATTGGCCGCCGCAGACACAACATCCGGCGTCGTCACCAGGTATGACATATTCGCGCTCCACTCGACTGGCTCCGTCACACCTCGAAGGTCATCAAGGTGTGACGGAGCCTAATCGCGAGCGATATTTCAGCGGATGAAAACGATTATTTTCACCTGATCGGGCCGACGTAATGCGGTGAAATCAGGTCGCGCGGTCGCGCCAATAGCGATGTCCGGTCGGCCAGGACACCTCAGAAGTGTGGTGCCCTGGCCACCCGACACCACTACATGAGGTTGGAAATCGCCGCTGCCAGCTCGGACCGGAAACTCAGAAGACCTGGGATGAGACCACCCACCGGCGTGCCGGGCAACACTCCGATGTTGCTGTCAATGGGGCTTAGTGGAGTTAGCAAGCCACCGAGGGGCAGTTCAGCCACTGCGGTAAGGGAGGACGGAGGAAGACCCGGTATACCGAAGTCCACATTCGTGGTTAATGGCGGCAGGCTTATCAAGGTCTGGCCATTGAGGAAGCCGTCGGCAAAAACGGCCGGAGCGTCGAGGACGGCGGCGGCCGCCCCAGCAACGTTGCCGGTCTGCACTGCGTCTACAAGCGCCGTCATGCTGGAATGCAGTGCGACGAGACCATTGATCGGTGCGCCTATGCCATCAAATAGCAGGCGTAGAGGCAGACCGAAGTTGATGCCCAACGTCGTTGGGTCGAACGTCGATCCGAAGTCAGTGAGCACGTTAAACACATTGGTGGCGTGCTGTGCGATCTGAGCAGGGATGGATCCGGCAGGAAGCAAGTTGGTGAAGTTCTGGGCCATCTGCCCGGGGATCGAGAGTATCGGCAACAAATCGCCAAGCGGACCAAGCGGAGTGATCGGGATCAGCGCCGTGTCGCCCAGCGTGAACGATATGTCCTGAAAACCGGGAAGAAAGACGTTCTCCAGCCCCTGTCCGAGGGCGTTGGCCGCTCCGGTCATGTTGCCTGCTACAAGGTCCTGGAAAGCGGTTTGAAAGCTCGCCGGAAGCGCCGATAATCCGGTACCTAGGTCGCGCCCTGCGGTCGTCAGACCGGTAACAATCGTCTGTGCGATATTAATCTGGTTGTTTGCTACCTGCTGCAGGACTGCTGCCGGGTTAGCACTCACAAGCCCCTGCAACGAGGCCTGAATGTTGAGGGGTGCATTGGCCAACTCGGCGGGCAAATTCTGGATGGCTCCCTGCAGACCCGTAGCAAACTGCTGGGCGTAACCGACCTGATTATTGACAAGCTGAGTCAGGAACGGGGAGGGATTGGCGGCGAATGTGTTGTGGATAGCCTGCAGGTTTGCCGTCGTATTCGCCGCAAGCGCTTGATACGGCGCGGCAACTGCAGCACCAAAGGCGTTGAGGTCTTGGATCGCCGCGGGCATACCGGCGGCAACCCCGAAGGCACTGGGTGCGCCGCCGAATGCCCCGCTGATGCCTTGGACCTCCGCCTGAACGGCGGTGCTGATGGTCTGGCCTAGGTTGCCGAGGCCGCCCGAGGTCGCACCCGACATCAGGGCCTGCACGCCCGAGGTTTCGGCGCTGGCGTACGCGCTGGCACCGGCGTTCAACATCCCAACGAATTCTTGGTGGAACGCTGCCGCCTGGGCGCTCAGAGCTTGGAACTCCTGACCGTGTGTGCCGAAGAGTTGCGCAATCGCGGCCGACACCTCATCGGCGCCCGCCGCCAAAATGCCGGTAGTCGGGGCCGCCGCAGCCGCTGTGGCCTGGCCCAGGGACGAACTGATACCCGCCAGGTTCTGCGCTGCCGCTTCCACGAGCTCCGGCGCGGCGAACACGAATGACATAAACCAACTCCTCATCACTTGCCCGAATCGTGACCGGTGGTCACAGTGCGTAATGAATTTATCCCAGCTCACCCTACTGGCAAGTAAGTTATGGGTTTTCACAGGAAACTGGCAGGTTTAGCCAGTTTCCGCAGCAGGGCACGCGCCAGCGCTGCCTAGGATGTATTCATTTAGGCGCGCGGGAACGCGCCGGGTAACTCGGCATCGACTGCCAGCTCTGCCATCGAGCCCGGTGACGCTTTTGAAGCTCGGCCGGCACATTCAGTGCTGGCTTCGCCGGCGCAAGCTGAGCCCGGGCAGCCTCCTAACGGCGCTGTTAAATCCGTCAAGCCGGGAGGTCAACCACCAGCGTCTTACGACATCGGGGTAATCGCCTGCGCCAGCTGAGTACCGAAATTGAGTAGGCCAGGAATCAGACCACCGATCTCGGTGTCGCCCGACAACATGAGCTGAAGGTGTTCGAAGCCGGGACCGGCGTTAACGAAAACCTGCGGCAGGCTCAGTGGCGCAAGTATCCCGCCAAGCTGGATCTCGGTGGTCGACGGAAGGGGTGTGCCGGTGCCGAGTAAGTCAACCTGCGCGGGCGGCAATGAGATGACCGTGGTGCCGTTCAGATACGCATCGGCGATGACGGCAGGCGCACCAAGAACTGCAGCAGCAGCTGCCGGCGCGTCCCCCGCCTGGATGGCGGAGACGAACGCGACCGAACTCGAATTGATCGCACTCAACGCGTTGACCGGTCCGCCGATGCCGTCGAGGAGAAGCTGTAGCGGAAGCCCAAGCGTGAGGTGGGCGGTATTGCTGATACTGAGCGTCGTTCCGAAATTGGTCAGAGCGGAAATCAGATTGGTCGTGTTCTGCGAGATCTGCGCCGGCACGGATCCAGCCGGGAACAGGTTGGTAAAGCTTTGCGCCATCTGGTTGGGAATTGCGAGAATTGGTGCAAGGTCGCCGAGCGGACCCATCGGGATGATGTCCACCAGCGCCGACCCTGAATCCGTGAGAGTAACCGTCGCATCGAATCCCGGCAGGAACGCGTTCACCAAAGCGGAATTCAGGTCGGCATAGGCAGCAGCGCCGTTCCCCGACAGTAGGTCCTGGAACGCCGCGGTCAAGCCCGACGGCAGGCTTTGCAGCCCGGTGCCAAAGTCGCGCGCGGCACCCAACAACCCGCCGCTTATTGTCTGCGCGTAATTGACCTGGCTATCGACGAACCCTTGCATCACCGACACAGGATTGATGGTCAGGAGTTGCTGCACACCCGTTTCGATCGCTGTCGGCAAGTTGGCTAATTCGGCGGGAAAGTTTGCAATGCCGCCCTCGATAGACGTCGCAATCGTCTGCCCGTAACCGAGTTGGTTGCCCACCAACTGCTGCAGGAAGGGGAACCGGTAGGCGCTGAGCGTGCTTCCGATGGCTTGTGCGTTTCTGACCGTATTTGCGACTAACGCTTGGTAGGGCGCGGCGACCGTTTCCACAAACGAGGCCAAACCGGTCATCGATGCCGCTGCACCGGCGCTGCCGCTCGGCAACCCGTTCGCGAATAACGACGAGCCCGTTGCGCCAAGCGCACCTAAGAGGGTCTGCTCCGCATTAGTCGCCTCGGCGACCGCATAAGCCTGTGCACCCGTAGACATCAACTCGACGAACTCGTGGTGAAAGAACTGCGACTGGGCGCTGAGGGTCTGAAATTCCTGGCCGAAATCACCGAATAGGGAAGCAATCGCGGACGACACTTCGTCCTGAGCTGCAGCCGCGATCCCAGTCGTAGGGGCAGAAGCCATCGCAGTGGCCTCGGCAAGCGATGTGTTGATACTCGCCAAATCTTGGGCCGCGCTGTGTAGCAGGTCCGGTACCGCGATTACAAACGACATGTTGATCTCCCTTGGTTTGCCCGATGACCAGTGGTCGCGATGGTGAACTCAGCGTTAATCCGGATCTTCTTACTTGCAAGTAAGTTCATGCTACTCACCGGTAAGTTCCAGGATATTCACAGGAAACACGCGGTTTGGCCGGCCGCAAACACAGCAGTCCCGCAGGGAGTCGTGCTCGCCGCACCGCGCCACGCCGGCAGACGCCCCCCGGCGATGCGGCTCAGCGACGCAGTTCGGCGCCGACCCGCTCGGCGGCGCAGCGCACCGCGGCATCGCGGGCCGCGCTGGCATCATCCTCAGTCAGCGTTCGGTCCGGCGCCCGAAACCGCAGCGCGAACGTCAGCGACTTGCGGTCCTCGCCGATCTGCGGGCCGACGAAGACGTCGAACAGCTGGATGTGTTCGAGCAGTGCGCCGGCTCCATCACGGACGGCGTCCTCGACGGACTGGGCGGGCACGTCGGCGGCCACCACCAGGCTGACGTCTTGGAACACTGCCGGGAACGGCGAAACCCGCGGAGCGGGTAGGACCGTGCTGGTCGGCACGGCGTCCAGGTTCAGCTCGAAGGCGCACGTGCCTTTCGGCAGACCCGCCCGCTCGATCACCGCCGGATGCAGTTGCCCGGCGTGGCCGACGACGGCGCCCGCGATCAGCACCTCAGCGCACCGTCCGGGATGCCAAGGCAGGTACTGCGCGGGCTGCAGCGTCACGTCGACTCCGCTGGCGCGCGCGACGATACGCACTCCCTCAAACGCGTCGGCGGCCTCGACCGCGCGGCCGGGTCCCCACGGGCCGCGCGGTTCCCGTAGACCGCTGAGCACCGCGGCGACATGCTGGGGTTGCCGCGGCAACGAGGCATCCAGTGTCTCGATCTCGGCATCGGTGGGCCTGCGGTCGACCGGGATCAGGTCGACGCCGCGGGTCATTTCGGTCGGCTGGACAACCTGCGCGATGGCGAACAGCGCCGCATCACCGAGGCCACGAGACACGTTGCGCCCCAGCGCCTCCAACAGCGCCGGCAGCAAAGTAGTGGCCAACTCTGGTCGATCGGCCTCCAGCGGGTTGAGCACCTTGGTGGTGGCCCGCCGCGGGTCGTCCGCGCCCAACCCCCACAACTCGAACACACCGGCCGGCAAGAACGGCGTCGGCAGTACCTCGATATACCCCGACATGGCCAGCGATTTACCGATCGCGCGCCGCCGCTGCTGGGTGGGTGACAACCCGCGGCCCGCTGGAGCCGACGGCAACACCGAGGGAATGACCTCAAGCCCTTCCAACCGCAACACTTCTTCGACGAGATCGGCGGGTTGCCGCAGATCGGGCCGCCAACTCGGCGGCGTGACCGTCAGAACGTCCCCGCCCTGACTCACCCGAGCACCAACCTGGGTCAGTCGCCGCGCGGTGGTTCCGGGGGCGTAGGCCACACCGGCGATGCGGTCCGGCAGGTCGGCAGGAATTGCGATCGGTGGAAGCGACCAGTCGTCGCGCGGCGGATCACCGCGCCAATCGGTGAGGGCCGGTTCGGCTACTCCCCCGGCGATGTCGACCAGCAACCGGGCGCAACGGTCCAAAACAGCCACCGAGATCGCCGGGTCCACAGCCCGTTCGTAACGGCGCGCCGCCTCGCTGGGCAGGTGGAGTCGCCGTTGCGTGCGCGACACGGCCGCGGGATCCCAGACCGCAGCTTCCAGCAGGACGTCGGTGGAGTCGGCGCGCACTTCGGTGCTGGCCGCACCCATAACGCCGCCGATCGCCGCGGTCGCGACCTCGTCGACGATCAATACGTCAGCGGGCTCAAGCTTGCGCTTGACGTCATCGAGGGTGACGACCGTTTCGCCGGGGTGTGCGAATCGAACTTCCAACCCTCCGGTGATCCGGGCGCGGTCGTGGGCGTGCATCGGGTGACCGAGTTCGAGCATCACGTAGTTCGTGACGTCGACGGCTGGCGACGTGGGCCGTATGCCGGCCAGCAGCAGGCGACGTTGCAGCCACCATGGCGTAACTGCCTCTGGGTCGATCCCGATCACCGGCCGCAGCGCGAAGCGACGCACCTCGGTCTCGGGGTCCACCCGCAACGGCCAGGCCTCCCTCTCGACGGGTAGGGGCGCGACATCGGCGGGATCGGCGAAGTCCAGGTCGTAAGCGCACGCGATCTCGCGCGCCAGGCCGCGCACGGACATGCCGTATCCGCGGTCGGGTGTGATCGCAAGGTGGAAGACCACGTCGTCCAGGCCCAGCACCGCGGCGGCATCGGCGCCCGGTTCTGCGGTCCCCGGCGGCAGCACCAAAATTCCCGAATGGTCGGCACCTAGGCCGAGTTCTGCCGCCGAACAGATCATCCCGTTGGAGGTGCGGCCGTAGGTCTTACGGGCAGCGATGGTGAAGTTGCCCGGCAGGGTCGTTCCTGGCAGCGCCGCCACCACCAGGTCGCCGACCTTGAAGTTGGTGGCTCCGCAGACGATGTCCTGGGGCTCGTCGGCGCCGACATCGACCCGGCACGCCCGGATCGGCTTTTTGAACTCGGTGAGTTCCTCGATCTCGGTGACCCGACCGACCGTCAGCGGGCCCTCGACGGGACCTAGTGTCGCGACGTCTTCGACCTCGTGGCCGATGCGGACGAGGGCCTGGGCGAGATCATCGGGACCCGCGTCCCAGCCGGGAGCCGCGGCTGAGACGACCTCACGCAACCAGCTGTAGGCGACCCGCATCAGGCCCCCACCCCGAACGGCAGCGAGAACCGCACATCGCCTTCAACCATGTCGCGCATGTCCGGAATGCCGTTGCGGAACTGCAGGGTTCGTTCCAGCCCCATGCCGAAGGCGAAGCCGGAGTACACCTCGGGATCGATGCCGGCCGCCCGCAGCACGTTCGGGTGCACCATCCCGCACCCGCCCCATTCGACCCAGTCGGCGCCGCCCTTCTTGTTCGCGAACCACACGTCCACCTCGGCGGAGGGTTCGGTGAACGGGAAGAAATGCGGGCGCATCCGGGTGCGCGCGAGCGGACCGAATTCGGCGCGGGCGAACGCGTCCAGGGTGCCGCGCAGATGTGCCATGGTCAGGCCGCGGTCGACGGCTAATCCCTCGACCTGGTGGAAGACGGGCGTGTGGGTGGCGTCGAGTTCGTCGGTGCGGAAGGTCCGGCCGATCGAGATGATGTACACGGGAAGGTCACGCTCAAGCAATGTGCGGACCTGGACCGGCGACGTGTGGGTCCGCAGCAGCTGGCGGGAATTCTCCGGCGCGATGTAGAAGGTGTCCTGTTCGCTGCGAGCCGGATGGTCAGGCGGGAAGTTGAGCGCGTCGAAGTTGAACTGCTCGGTCTCGACTTCGGGACCCTCGGCCAGCTCCCAGCCCATCGCGACGAAGGTATCGGCGATGTGCTCGGCCAGGATGGTGATGGGGTGCCGCGCGCCTGTCGGCTGCCTCGTCGACGGCAGCGTGACATCGATACGTTCGGCGACGAGCACCGCGGCATCGCGTTCGGCGCGCAGCTCCGTCAGGCGTTCGTCATAACTGCGTTGAGCTTCGCTGCGGGCGAGGTTGACCCGTTTGCCGGCGTCAGCGCGTTCTTCCTTGGGCAGCCCGCCGAGCGCTTGGCGTGCCAGCGCCAGCGGCGAGCGGTCACCCAGGTACTCGGTCTTGACGTGGGCGAGCGCGTCCAGGCTGTCGGCGTGGGAGATGGCGCGCTGGGCGGCCTCGACCGCCTCCGCCAATGCTTCCGGCGATAGGTCGACGGGTTGATCACCCACGCGGCGGCACTCTCCTTGCTGACGAGGCTGGTCGGGTTGCCCGGCCGCTACCCCGCGCGATGGGCTCGAGCGCGCCCGCTACGTGGGCTTGTGGGTTCGCGGCACGGGTGTGACGCAAGTGCCGATCATAAGTCATGACGTCATGTGTCCCGGATCACCAGGCATGCCCGGCCAGGACCAGGACGAGGATTGGGTCAGGACGCGGCTGTGATTGCCGGCACCGGCTGCGCCGCATCCGCGGTTCCCGGGCCGTCCGGTGTACTGGACCGGAAGCGCCGCGACACGAGGTGGGTGATCGCGGCACCGGACAGGCCGAGCACCGTGCCGATGAACATCCCCCACCAACTGTGCGACAGGATCAGGAACCCGAAACCTGCGGCGTTGAGCAGCATCAGGCCCCGCACCGGCGTCCAGTGCACGCTGCCGTGGAACCGCGTGCCGACGAGCATCCCCAACGTCAGAGCCACGGCGTGCCCGGCGTTGGTGAACTCGCCGCCGATGATCGCGGCCGACACGCTGACCGCAAGCCACCATGCGACCCAGGCGGCTCGCCATTGCCTGGGGACGGTGGCCGTCAGGGCACCGAGGACGGCGAGTGCACCGTAACTCATGCCGACATCGCTGGCGCGCGTGATCGACCACGGCATCCAGCCGAGCTTGACCGCCGCCGCCAGGGCCGCGGCCACCACCAGCGTGGCGCCGATGTGCCCGATGAGGAAGGCGACGATCAGCCGAAGGGTGCGCATCTGCAGCTCGGCCAGGACGAGCAGACAGGTCAGAAAGGGCAGCCAGAAGTACAGCGGCCCGGCTTCGACGACAAAGGCGCTGCCCAGCAGCGTGCCCAGCCGTCCGTGCGACAGGTTGTGCAGGTTGGTGCTGGCGTGCCGGATCACCCGGTCGTGCGTCTGCGGGTCGATCAGCAGCATCGCGGTGCTGACGAATGCCAGAGCCGCCACGTAGGCCACGGTGAACCGCACGCGGGCCAGCCCGGACAACACAGTGGAAATCATCGCCTACCACTATGCATGGGCGTTTGTCTCATCCGTGTTATCGCCAGCTGACAAGTCCCTACCAGTCTTGAGGCGGTAGATCGCCAGGTCCGGTGGGATGCCGGTGAGTTTGCTGGAAAACATTGGCCTGCGCGCGCGCTTGACGGTGACACCCAGCTCGTCCAGGTCGCTCTGCGGGATCAAATCCAAGGTCGGGCTCGAGATCATGATGCCGCCCTTGGTCGCGCGTTCCATGACGCGGGCCGCGATGTTGACGTCGACGCCCAGCCAATCCGAACCGAGCCGCTGCGGGCGTCCGGTGTGAATGCCGACCCGCATCCGAGGTGTATAACCCTCCACCTCAACCGTTTTGATCGCCTGTTCGGCGTGCAGCACCGCCTTGACCGCGGTATCGGGGCGGCGGAACACGGCCATGATCCCGTCGCCCATCCGCTTGACGATGTGGCCGCCGGCGTCCAGCAGCGGGGATTCGACGGCGCGGGCCACCTGGCGCAGCAACGTAAGCGCGGCGTCGTCCCCGGCCTCCAACGACCACGACGAGAAGCCCACCAGATCGGTGAACACCAGCGTCACTTCGGGGTTTGCCGGACGGCGCGAAACGGCCTCTGTCATGGCCTGCCAGACCTGCAAAACGCCCAGGCTCAGTTCGCGAGACGCGCCATCTCGATCGCCGAGCAGCCGGTCGGCGGCGCGGGCGGCGGCGCGGGCACCACCGGCGCCGGCGGTCGACAGCGGGTCACCGAATTCCGGGTCCCCGGGCAGCAACCGTCGAGCACGCTTGACGAACCCGACCACGCCAGGACTGTGATTGGTGTTGCGCAGCCACTTCGCCGGGGACCGTCGTCGCGGCGCTTCGTCAGCCACCGCAGTCGCAGTGTGGTCAGGTTCGCCGAATTCCGATTCCTCAGCCCCGACCTCCACTCATCCAACGTTAGGCGGTCCTGGTTGAACCCGGCAACGACGACCACGCCACATGTGTCAAACATCCCACCAAAGGCGCTGATCACGCCGCTGCGACGGCGGCGTGGCGACTGCGTAACACCGCTCTGACGCCTATGCTTGAATCGTAGACAACGTACGTTGTCACCAATTATCGTGGGCGCACAACGAGGTGCTTTGGAGGCCGTGATGACTGCCGCATCGACGACACCGACCGACCCACTCGGACCTGATTCCCTGACCTGGAAATATTTCGGCGATCTGCGCACCGGGATGATGGGCATCTGGATCGGGGCGATCCAGAACATGTATCCGGAACTTGGCGCCGGGGTCGAAGAGCACTCCATTCTGTTGCGCGAACCCCTGCAGCGGGTGGCCCGGTCGGTCTACCCGATCATGGGCGTCGTCTACGACGGTGACCGCGCGGCCCAGACCGGTCAGCAGATCAAGAGCTACCACCGGACCATCAAAGGAGTTGACGGCGAGGGCCGCCGATACCATGCCTTGAATCCGGAGACGTTCTATTGGGCGCACGCCACATTCTTCATGCTCGTCATCAAGGTGGCCGAGTATTTCTGCGGCGGGCTGACGGAGGCCGAGAAGCGCCAGTTGTTCGATGAGCACGTGCAGTGGTACCGCATGTATGGCATGAGCATGCGGCCGGTACCCAAGTCCTGGGAGGACTTTCAGGAGTATTGGGAGCGGGTCGGCCGTGAGGAACTGGAAATCAACCAGGCGGTCCTGGACATCTTCCAGATCCGGATTCCCAAGCCGAAGTTCGTCCTGCTGCCCACGCCGATCTGGGACCAGTTGTTCAAGCCGATGGTCGCCGGCCAGCGCTGGATCGCCGCGGGCCTGTTTGAGCCCGCGGTCCGGGAAAAGGCGGGCATGCGCTGGACGCCGGGCGACGAGATCCTGCTGCGCCTGTTCGGCAAGCTCGTCGCGTTGGCATTCCTTGCGGTGCCCGACGAGATTCGACTGCACCCGCGGGCGCTGGCCGCCTACCGCCGAGCCGAAGGGCGGATCGGCGACGACGCGCCGCTGGTCGAGGCGCCGGCGTTCATGGGCCCGCCGCGGGATCGTCGCGGCCTGCCGATGCACTACTTCCCGCCGCGGTCCCGCTTCCCGCTCGCCCGCCCGCTGGAACCTGCGCGCGCCATCATGGAGCGCGCCGGATCCCTGGTGCACAGCACGCTGTCGATCGCCGGTTTGCGACCGGCGCGGGGGCGTACTACCGCTGCTTAAAGCGGCTTAAGGCGCCTCAAGGCGCCTAGAGCGGCAGGCCGAAGAGCTTCAGGAACTCCGTACCGAGCCCGCCGAAGCGTGAGCCGCTGAAGGCGAAGTCCGCTCCGGCAAAAATTGAAGTTACCCCCCCGGCGTCAACGCTGTAGCCGGGCGCATACAACGTCATCGGCTGGGACGATGCGAAAAGCCCGCCGAACGGAACTCGCAACGTTATTTCCGGCCCGCCGGACCCGATCCCGCCCAACGGCACCTCCACTATCTGGTGGCCAAACAGTGTGGCGTTCGCGTAGTCGAAGGGTGAAGAGAAGAAGGCAGAAGCGGCACCCAGGAGGTTCCCACTGCCCAGCGCGGAGGTAAACGCGTCAAAGCTATGGACTAGCGAGTACCCACCGGTAACCGTGGGGCCGGCCGCGGCCATGAGTAGCCGGAGCTGGGGCGGAACGGTGATTGACCCCCCGGTCAGCTGCAAAGTTGAGGTGAAAGGCGCACTTGTAGTCGTGTTCATATTTCCGTTGATCGACCACGACAAGGGTCCCAGCGGGGTGGAGGCGTTTATAGCCGCGAGGATGGGGCCGGTGCCGAAGTCGGGAGGTCCAGCTTCGGGGAAGATGGCGTCCTGGGTAATGGTGATCGGGCCGAACGGCGTCGGAATTGTGCTGCTCTCGTGGATGGCTTGGGCCGGCGCAACACCGCCTGGCCCGATCAGCGGACGTCCGAGCAAAGCCTGCGCTGGCGCATTAATCGCGTTGACCAGCGTTTGCTGAACGTTAGCGATCTCGGCGTTCACATACTGGGAAGCACTGCCGCTGAGCAACTTCACAACATCAGCATGGAAAGCCGAAGCCCGGGCGTTCACTTGGGCGAATTCCTCGGCATGCGAACCGAAGAGCGCCGTGATAGCCGAGGAAATCTCGTCTGCGGCCGGAGGCGCGATCGCCGTTACCTGACTAAGAGCTTTGGTGCTCGCACCGCGTAGCGCTGATCCGAGATCATGCAAACTTGCACTCGCGGCGGTGAGGGCTTCTGGGACCACGCTGACTGATGACATAGTTTCCCCTTCGACGGAGAGCCGGGTCGCCTTATTGGACGAGAGCCGAATAGTAACAACCAGCAACGCCGTCACCAATGATTTTCAGATCTTTTTCCGAGATTTGCGGAAGATACCGCCTGGGGTCAGGCTCGGGACTCCGGTCGCAACGCGCGCGCTCTGATACAGACAGATCGCAGCGGCGGCGGCGACATTCAAACTCTCCGCTCCCCCGGCCATCGGGATGCGCACCCGGTGATCGGCACTGGCAGCGAGATCGGTTGGCAAACCGTGGGCTTCGGGCCCGAACAGCCACGCCGTCGGCCGGCCCAGTGGCAGCTCGGGGTCGTCGAGGGGCATTTCACCGTCGACCGTGGTGGCCAGCACTTGGAGTCCGGCCGTCCGCAGCTGGGTAACAGCGGCGGCAGCGTCCGGTTCGATGACGACGGGAATGTTGAAGATGCTGCCGGTTGAGGCACGCAGGCACTTGCCGTTATACGGGTCGACGCTGTGCCCGGCCAGCACGACCACCGAAGCGCCCATCGCGTCGCCGAGACGGATCAAGGTGCCGGCATTGCCCGGTTCGCCGATATCCACGGCCACCGCGACCAGCCGGGGCGAACCGGTCAGCGCTTCGTCCAAGCGGAGGGCCGGCATGTCGCACACCGCGACGAGGCCGGTCGGAGTCACCGTGTCGGACAACGCTTTTGCGGCGCGATCGGTCACCAGGTGGATCGGTGGGACCAGCACCGACGCATAGCGTTGGGCGGCGTCCTCGGTGGCGAACATCTCGCGAACCAGGCCGCGACTGAAGGCGGCCGCGACCAGGTTTGGGCCTTCGGCGAGAAACAGTCCCGAGCGGCGCCGGCCGACGTGGCGATGCAGTTTGACCGCCGCGACCACCTTGGCCGAGCGCTCGGTCAGCAGCTGTGCCGCGAAGTCAGGCAGCCTCTCCGGACGGAGCGTTGACGTCCTCGGGCAGCGCGGCCCGGGCGACCTCGACGAGTGCGGTGAACGCCGCAGCATCCGTGACGGCGATGTCCGCCAGGTTCTTGCGGTCCACCTCGACGCCCGCGGCCTTGAGGCCCTGGATCAGGCGGTTGTAGGTGATGTCGTTGGCACGCGCGGCCGCATTGATGCGAGAGATCCACAACTTGCGGAACTCGCCCTTACGCGCACGACGGTCACGGTAGGCGTAATTCAGCGAGTGCAGCTGCTGCTCTTTGGCCTTGCGGTAGAGCCGGGACCGCTGCCCGCGATAGCCCTTGGAGGCCTTCAGGATGGAGCGCCGCTTCTTGTGGGCGTTGACCGCCCGCTTTACGCGTGCCATGGGTTGTTCCTACTTCCGTTTCAAACGTGATGGTCGGGGGCTGCCGCCAGCCCGCTGTCTCTGGTGGGTGGTTCTCGGCGCCGGCTTAGCCGTTCAGCAGCTTGTTGACCCGCTTGGCGTCGTTGGCCGAGACCGCCGCGCGGCCTTCCAGCCGCCGGGTGCGCGTGCTGGGCTTGTGCTCGAGCAGGTGGCGCCGGTTGGCTTTCTGCCGGACGATCTTGCCGGTTCCGGTGCGCCGGAACCGCTTCGAAGCGCCGCTATGGGTCTTGGCCTTGGGCATGTTTTCTAGGTCCTCTGATTCTGGTCGTGCTGCAAATTCGAGTTATGACGGTGCGTGGTCGCCGGCCGCGTCGGCCGCTCCCGGCTCCTCCGGATGCCGCGCCCTGGCGCGAGTCTTCGCTCCGCGGTGCGGCGCCAGCACCATCGTCATGTTGCGTCCGTCCTGCTTGGCCGACGTCTCGACGAATCCGTATTCGGCGACGTCCGCGCCAAGACGTTGCAGCAGGCGGTACCCGAGTTCGGGCCGCGACTGCTCACGTCCGCGGAACATGATGGTGACTTTGACCTTGGACCCGGCTTCGAGGAAGCGCACTACGTGGCCCTTCTTGGTCTCGTAGTCGTGGTCGTCGATCTTGGGTCGCAGCTTCTGTTCCTTGACGACGGTCTGCTGCTGGTTCCTGCGGGATTCGCGCGCCTTCTGCGCCGCCTCGTACTTGTATTTCCCGTAGTCCATGATCTTGCAGACCGGTGGCCTGGCATTGGGAGCAACTTCGACGAGATCGAGATCGGCATCGGCGGCAACGCGGAGTGCGTCTTCGATACGCACAATGCCTACCTGCTCCCCCCCAGGGCCGATCAATCGAACTTCAGGCACGCGAATGCGCTCGTTGACGCGGGTCTCAGTGCTGATGGGGCCTCCCTTGTTGGCTTTCAATCCGTTGCGTTCCATGCCTGAACGTGGGCCGAAACAGCGGGGAGACACCAGCCAACAGCAGAAAAGCCCTGCACAAGCAGGGCCCAATGCCGACCGATCGCGGCTTGGACGTATGTCAAACCGCCTGCGCACAACGCGCAGAGCAGGCATTCGCTATGCCTGTGACCGGACCGAGTTACCTTGAGAAAGCCTGAGGCTCCTCGTGGCAATCGGTGGGAGTGGGACTCCACTTAACTGTCCCTGACCGTGGCCGGGATGGTCGCAGCAGACAGTCTAGCAGGCATGACGCGTGTTCTCGGCCCGGCGGGTCGTGGCCGCCGAGCAAGCCGGCCGGCGCCGGGCACCACGGCGTGTCATTCCCGTCCGGACAGGCCGGGCCGATCCCCAGGAATTTCTGGGTTATAGCGAATATCCTCGCGGTCTGTGACACTCACCAAATCCCACCCGGTGCGCCGGGCGAAGAGCCGTTACCACTGGCTGCCCGCGGCAGCCGGTTGGACAGTCGGCGTCATCGCCACCCTGTCACTCCTGGCCAGTGTCTCACCGTTGATCCGATGGCTGATCCATACGCCGCGCGTCTTCATCAACAGCTATTTGTTCAACTTTCCCGACACCAGCTTCGCGTGGTCATTTGTGCTGGCCCTGCTCGCCGCCGCGCTCACTGCCCGCAAACGCATCGCCTGGCTGGTGTTGCTGGGCAACATGGTGGTCCATGCAGTCATCAACGTCGCCGATATCGCCGCGGGCGACAACACCCCGGCCCAGGCTTTCGGGGAGAACTTCGGATTCGCCTTCCATGTGGTGGCAATCGTCCTGTTGGTGCTGGGCTATCGCGAGTTCTGGGCCAAAGTCCGCAGAGGCGCGCTGTTCCGGGCCGCCGCGGTGCTCGGGATCGGCGGCGCGCTAGGCATTCTGGCGTCCTGGGCTCTGGTGGAGATGTTCCCCGGGACGCTGGCGCCTGAGGAGCGGCTGCCCTACGTTGCCAACCGGGTCGTCGGGTTCGGTTTCGCCGACCCCGATCTGTTCACCGGCCGGCCACACGTCTTCCTCAACGCGATCTTCGGCTTGTTCGGCGCGTTGGCCTTGATCGCGGCCACGATCGTGCTGTTCCTCTCGCAGCGCGCCGACAACGCGCTGACCGGCGAGGACGAGTCCGCCATCCGGGGGCTGGTCGAGTTATGGGGGAAGAACGACTCACTGGCCTACTTCGCCACCCGCCGGGACAAGTCGGTGATCTTCGCGCCCAGCGGTCGCGCCGCCCTCACCTACCGCGTCGAGGTTGGTGTCTGTCTGGCCAGCGGCGACCCCGTCGGCGACCCGAAGGCATGGCGGCATGCCGTCGACGCGTGGCTGCAGCTGTGCCAGACCTACGGCTGGGCGCCTGGGGTCATGGGCGCCAGCTCCCAAGGCGCCCAGGTGTACCGGGAAGCGGGACTGAACGCGCTGGAACTCGGCGACGAGGCCATCCTGCGTCCGGCCGACTTCAAGTTGTCTGGCCCGGAGATGCGCGGCGTCCGCCAAGCGGTCACCCGCGCCCGCCGGGCCGGGCTGACGGTGCGCATTCGGCGCCACCGCGACATCCCCCCAGAGGAGATGGCCCAGACCGTCGAACGGGCGGATGCCTGGCGCGACACCGAATCCGAACGCGGCTTCTCCATGGCGCTGGGCCGACTGGGCGACCCGGCCGACGGCGACTGCCTGCTGGTAGAGGCGGTCGACCCGGCCGGACAGGTGGTGGCGATGTTGTCGCTGGTGCCCTGGGGCACCACCGGCGTCTCGCTGGACCTGATGCGCCGTTCCCGCGAATCGCCCAACGGCACCATGGAACTGATGGTCAGCGAGCTCACGCTGCACGCCCAGAATTTGGGCCTGAGCCGAATCTCGTTGAACTTCGCGGTGTTTCGGTCGGCCTTCGAGCAGGGTGAGCAGCTCGGGGCGGGACCCGTCGCACGGCTGTGGCGCGGATTGCTGGTGTTCTTCTCGCGGTGGTGGCAGCTCGAGACGTTGTACCGCTCAAACGACAAGTATCAGCCCGAATGGGTTCCGCGCTACGCCTGCTACGAGGACGCCCGCATGATGCCGCGGGTGGGCGTCGCATCCGTGATCGCCGAGGGCTTCCTGGTGCTGCCATTCAGCCGGCGCGACAAAATGCACACCGGACATCACCGAGCCGTGCCGCAGCGACTGGTCGACACCGGGTTGTTGCATCCGGACGGCACCGCACCTGACGTCAGTGGCCTGCAGGAAGCCGACATCCCCGAGGACGACGACGCCCACCGCCGCCTGCCCGAGCAGGTGCGGGTGCGGCTGGCCAAGCTGAAGAAGCTCCGCAAAAGCGGGGTGGAAGCCTATCCCGTGGGAGAGCCGCCGACGCACACGGTTGCCGAGGCGCTGACGGCAGACGATGACGCCACCATCTCAGTATCCGGCCGAATCCTGCGGATCCGGAACTACGGCGGCGTGCTGTTCGCGCACCTACGTGACTGGTCCGGCGAAGTGCAAGTGCTGCTGGACAATTCCCAGTTAGAGGACGGCCGCGCCGGTGACTTCAACGCGGCGATCGACCTGGGTGACCTGGTCGAGATGACCGGGCACATGGGGTACAGCAAGAAGGGCACCCGGTCGCTGATCGTCAGGCGCTGGCGGTTGACCGGAAAGTGCCTGCGGCCCCTACCGAACAAGTGGAAAGGGCTGACCGACCCGGAAGCCCGGGTCCGCACGCGCTACGTGGACCTGGCCGTCAACGTGGAGTCACGCGACCTGATCACCGCGCGCAGCAGTGTGCTGCGTTCCATCCGCGAGACGCTCTTCGCCAAGGGCTTCATCGAGGTCGAGACGCCGATCCTGCAGCAGGTGCACGGCGGCGCCACGGCCCGCCCGTTCGTGACCCACATCAATGCCTACGCGATGGACTTGTTTCTGCGGATCGCTCCCGAGCTGTACCTCAAGCGCTTGTGTGTCGGCGGGGTGGAGCGGGTGTTCGAACTCGGCCGCGCGTTCCGCAACGAGGGCGTCGACTTCAGCCACAACCCGGAGTTCACCCTGCTGGAGGCCTACCAGGCGCATGCCGATTATCGGGTGTGGATCGATGGCTGCCGCGAACTGATCCAGAATGCGGCGCAGGCGGCCAATGGGTCCCAGACGGCGATGCGGCCCCGCGCTCAAGATGATTCGAATAGCTACGGCGCACGACTCGAACCGGTCGATATCTCCGGAGTCTGGCCGGTCAAGACCGTCCACGACGCGGTGTCCGAGGCCCTGGGTGAGCACATCGACGCCGAGACCGACCTCAGGACGCTGCGCAAGCTGTCGGACGCAGCGCGAATCCCGTACCGCAACTATTGGGATGCGGGCGCAGTGGTCCTGGAGCTCTACGAGCACCTGGTCGAGGACCGCACCGAGCAACCGACGTTCTACATCGACTTCCCCACCTCGGTATCCCCACTGACCAGGCCACATCGCAGCAAACGTGGTGTCGCCGAGCGCTGGGACCTGGTGGCCTGGGGTGTGGAGTTGGGCACTGCGTACAGCGAGCTCACCGATCCGGTGGAGCAGCGGCGGCGGCTGGAGGAGCAGTCCCTGCTCGCCGCCGGGGGCGACCCGGAGGCGATGGAGCTCGACGAGGATTTCCTGCAGGCGATGGAGTACGCGATGCCGCCGACGGGTGGCCTCGGGATGGGGGTGGACCGAGTGGTCATGCTGATCACGGGGCGCAGCATCCGGGAGACGTTGCCGTTCCCGCTGGCTAAGCCCCATTAATTTGCTGTTTAGCCGACCCGCCGCGTCCAGCCGATTCACAGGAAATCTTTCGGAAACATAATCCCGCGTGGGATGCCGAAGACTGACAATGAGCGCGTGACCGCGTCAGCATTCAGTCACACCTCGCTGATGCATGGCTGGGTGCCGATCACCGTGCAAGTGGTGTCGGCGGCGGCGCTGACGCTGGCGGTCGGCCGGCGTTCGCGCAACTGGCTGCTACGACGGCTGCCGGTGGCGATGCTTGCCGGCATCGCGGCGGCCTGCGCTACGCGCGCGTATGTCAGCAGACTCGCCGACGAGCCCGCGCCGGATGCGCTGTGGGCCTGGGCCGGGATGGCCGCAATCGCCACCACGGTGCTGGTCGTCGGCTGGCGCGGCGCCCGCCGCCGGCGTCGTGCCGCTGCCCTGCTGGCGGTGCCGCTGTGCCTGCTCAGCACCGCGCTGACGCTCAACATGTGGGTCGGCTACTTCCCCACCGTGCAGGCCGCCTGGAGCCAGCTCACCTCCGGCCCGCTGCCCGACCAGACCGATCAGGCCACCTTCGCGGGGATGGTCGCGATGGCCGGCAAGGTGGCGCGGCCGCCGCACGGTAGCGTGGTGCCCGTCGTCATCCCTTCGGACGCATCGCACTTCAAGCACCGCGGGGAGCTGGTGTACCTGCCGCCGGCGTGGTTTGCCAGCGACCCGCCACCGCGGCTGCCGACCGTGCTGATGATCGGCGGCCAATTCAACACTCCGGCGGATTGGGCCCGGGCCGGCAACGCGGTCCAGACGATGGACGACTTTGCCGCCGCCCACGACGGCAACGCGCCGGTATTGGTGTTCGTAGACTCGGGCGGCGCCTTCAACGTCGACACCGAATGCGTCAACGGGCGCCGCGGCAATGCCGCCGACCACCTCACGAAAGATGTTGTCCCGTATATCTTTTCGAAGTTCGGGGTGAGCGCGCAGCCAGCGAACTGGGGCATCGTCGGCTGGTCGATGGGCGGCACCTGCGCGGTGGATCTGACCGTCATGCATCCCACGTTGTTCAGCGCGTTCGTCGACGTCGCCGGCGACCTGTATCCCAACGCGGGAAACAAAGCCGAGACCATCGCCAGGCTGTTCGGCGGCAGCGCCGAAGCATGGGCCAGCTATGACCCGAGCACCGTCATCGCCCGCCACGGCCCCTACACCGGCGTCGCGGGATGGTTCGCGATCTCCTCGGCCGGACCGCCGATCGTCGACATCGCCGCAATGCGGCTGGCGGGGCGCGCCGCCCAGGCCAACCCCGGCAACCAGACCGCTGCGGCCAACGCCCTGTGTGCGGTGGGCCGCGCCTACGGCATCGACTGCGCGGTGGTGCCCGCGCCCGGAAAGCACGACTGGCCGTTCGCCGACCGCGCGTTCGCCGCGGCGCTGCCATGGCTGGCCGGACAGCTGGGCACCCCCGCAACGTCGCGCATTCCGCTGCCGGGCATGCCGACTCCCCCAGCGCCGGCGGGTTTTGCGCCCGTACAAGTCGTCACGGCCGGGCGGTGAGCCCGAATGCCCGGAGTTGCCGGTGTCCGCCGCGCGATCTTCGCGCGGCACTGCCACCCGTGCAGCGCGTGGACCCGGTGGGCCAGCACGCCCCTGACGCTGGTGCCGATTTGGACCCGACGCCCCCGCCACGCTGTGCTTCTCGCGGTGTGGTTCGCAGTCAATCCGGTGGTCTTCGGCAAGCCGAAGCACCTCGACGCCTGGGCGACGCGGGCCATGCTCGGCGAGGAACTGTGGATCACCGAGCGGCCCCGTGATGTTGCCGCGCTGCTCAGCGTTGCCACGTCGGCAATCGCGCTTCGCGCGGCGATCGCGGCGCGGCGCCGTCAGCTGAAACCGGCCGTCGTGTCCGTCGCGGCGCAAATGGCGCTGACCATGCTGTACTGGCAATTGATGGTGCGGTATCTCGCGCGCCACCAACCCGGCACAGACCCCCACCAGTAGCCTGGCGACATGCCCGACCAACCACCTCCTTCCGACGCGACACCGCCGCCCGTGCCCGACCCGGGCGCGGGGGGGGGGGGCCCCCCCCCCCCCCCCCCCCCGCGGGGGGGGGGGGGGGGGGGGGGGGGGGGGGGGGGGGGGGGGGGGGGGGGGGGGCG
>NZ_LZKQ01000250.1 GCF_001668675.1 Mycobacterium asiaticum
TGGAGCTGCCGTGGCGTTTGCGGCGACGGCGCTGCGGCACGCGAAGCCCTTCTTCGCGCCAAAGGCGTTGCACCTTCTTGTGATTGACTGCCCAGCCTTCAGCGCGGGCGTCGTGATACGCGGGCCGAAACCCACGTCGTGGGCGGTCCTTGGCGTACTGGCGAAGCCAGGCTCGCAGGGCGGCGTCGGGATCCTCGGGGGTCGCAGAGACGGCTGCGTGCCGCTGGGTTGCGCGGTGCTGCCCGGTCACGCGGCAGGCAAACCGTTCGCTGACCCCCAGCACGCGCTGGAGGTGACGAACGGCCGCCCGCCGACGTTCCGGGCCTAGAAGTTTCCCTTCGCGATCTCCCGCAGCGCGTCCTTCTCCAACTCCGCGTCTGCCAGCAGGCGTTTGAGGGTGGTGTTCTCGCGTTCGAGGTCCTTGAGCCGTTTGGCGTCCTCGGCCTTCAACCCGCCGAACTGGTTACGCCACCGGTGGTAGGTGGCCTCGGAGACACCCAGTTCGCGGCACACCGCTGCCGTGTCCTTACCCTCGGCCAGGAGCCGATCGGCCGCCATCAGCTTGCGCACAATCTGCTCCGGGCTGTGCCGCTTCCTCGTCGCCATGATTTTGTTGAGCCTTCCTGCCCACGTCGTGGGCTGCAAGACTCTCATAAGCCATGGATCAACCAAACGGGGTCAGGCCAGGTGATTCTCGATCATTAAAGACGAATAAGCGTCAAGTCGCCCGCTGGAGCGGCACGGCAGAACCGCAGGTCCAACGACGTGTGGATGACGACGAACGCCAGGCGAGAATTCTGCAACCGGCGGTCAGCGTCGCTCCATACACCACGCCGTCGCAGTCAAGACACGTCCGGGTTGGGTGCCCACCGTGACATGTGCGGCACGGCCCGAGCCCGACGGGCGTGGCGCCAGGTCGGGAGAGATGGCCGTCATTGCCGGGCAGCTAACGTGGCCGTAAGCCGATAAACACAACGTCGTGAATTGTCCTCGCGATTAAACCTTCGTCGAGAGCATCGTCGGTGACTAAGTAGGTCAGCGCACTGATGGTGACAGCACCGAATAGCGCGGTGGCAGCTGCCCTCGCATTGTCGAGCTGCACGAGTGAGCCGTCATCAGCACCCTCGCGAAGCAAAGTCTCGACGGGTTCAAAGTAGGCAGTGCCGATCATGTCGGCGATCACAGGCATACGGGCAGCACGGCCGAGTTCTCCGATAAGGGCGCGGCAGACCGCGGGACGCTGAGCCATCACCCGCAATTGCGCACGGATCACGGCATGCAGACGGTTGGCTCCGCTGCCTTCTGCGTCCACGATGGCAGTGACCTCGTCTGCAACGTGTCGCAGGGTGTCTTCGAGTAGGAATGCCAGGATTTCTTCTTTGCCGGCGAAGTAGTAGTACAGCGTGGCCTTTGCGATACCGGTGGCTGTGGCTACATCTTCGATCTTGGTGTCATTAAGACCGCGCTCGGCAAAGAGTTCGGCCGCAACCGGTAACCGGCCGGCAATCTGAGCGGGAATTTTGCGCATAACATCCTCCCCCAGGTTTAAACTCTCAGTCTAAACCAGTGTTCTGCAATCTGGCAGGAGACGAAATGTCGACGGTACAACTTCGCTACGACCCCTTCGACGCAGAAATTCAGGACGACCCGTATCCCGTCTATCGCCAGCTACGCAACGAGGCACCGGTCTACCGTGCATCCGATACCAACACGTGGGTGCTGAGTCGCCACGCAGATGTCACCCACGCGCTACTGGACCATCACAACTACTCGTCGGTCGACGGAGTATTTCCGACTCCGCCGGGCTCCAATTTTCGCGAATCACTGCTGCCGATGATGATTTTGATGGATCCACCGCGACACGATCAGCTGCGCGCGTTGGTGAGTAAGGCCTTCACGCCACGGCGCATCGCAGGGCTCGCGAGCGGGATCGAGGGGCTCGCAGATCGCTTGACGGCAGTCCTGGTCCAGGAAGCAGGTTCGGCGGATTTCGTTGCCGACTTCGCGGCTGTCCTACCAGCGATGGTGATCGCCGATTTGCTCGGCGTACCGCGCGAGGACCGCACACAGTTTCGGCAATGGTCGAATGCGCTGGTTCAGTCCAATCCCTCCCGCGGCGAGACTGGCGAGGCTCTGGCGGCCGCAGCCGCGATCTATGGCTACTTCACCGACTTCCTCGCCGAGCGCCGCCGCCAACCGCGCGACGATTTGATGTCAGCGTTGGTGTGTGCCGAGATCGACGGAAAACGCCTCAGCGACGACGAACTGCTTGGCTTTTGTCTGCTGCTGCTCATAGCTGGCCACGAGACCACCTCGAATCTGCTCGCGAATGCCGCGGTGGTGCTAGCCGACTATCCCGACGTCCGCCACCGCCTAGCAGAGGATGAGAGTTTGCTCGGTGCCGCAGTCGAGGAGCTGCTCAGGTACGACTCACCAGCTCAAGGGCTTTCACGAACGCTGACCCGAGATGTCACGTTGCATGGTGTAGCGATGTCTGCCGGTGATTCGGTGCTTCTGTTGTTCGGCTCGGCCAATCGCGACGAACGTGTGTTTGCGGATCCCGACGTGTTCGACATCGAGCGAAAACCCGACCATCAAGTTGCATTCGGGCGAGGCATTCACTTCTGTCTTGGTGCCTCGTTGGCGCGGATGGAGGCGCGTATAGCGCTTCGCGCCCTGCTGGCGCGTGTGCCCAATTGGCAAATCGACTTGGCGCGCGCACAGCGACTGCGCTCAGGACCCATTCGGGGCTATCTGTCGTTGCCGATCTCGTGGTATAGGCACTGACCGCGCTCGGCATCGGGCCGATCGTGATTCGCCGACGCTGGCCTTTCACGGGGGCCCGTCGGACTGGCGACGGTGCGCGGCGAGGAAGTCATCAACAATGCGCTCACAGTCATCACGATCGATGACACGCAGCCCGGTCAACCGAGCGAACGCGACCGGCCCCACGAGTTGACACAGGATCAGCTCCAGGTCGAATTCATCGAATTCAGCGCGAGCCTCAGGACTTTTTAGGAGGGCATCGAACGGTTGCCGATAGTGATCGATGATCCGCGCTCGCAGCGCACCGCGATCGTAGTTTTCCGCCGTGCCGTCCGGCGTCGGGCCCAGCGCGACCCACGCCAAGGTCGTGACTTGCAGCGGTGCTTCCTGGAACAGCGTGGCCTGCCGACCCAACAGCTCAACGAGTTGATCCCGCAACGATCCTGCCGCCGGCGGAGGGGTGACCTGCGGCAAGAGCCGCTCAAACGTGGCCGCAAGTAGTTGAGTCGAGCTGCTGAAGTGGCGATAAAGGGTCGTGCGCGCGACCCGGGAGGCTTTGGTGACCGCGTCGATGGTGACTGCTTCAATGCCGCCGGTGTTGAGAAGTTTGGTGGCCGCATCCAGTAGCCGGGCCCGTGAGCGCAGCCGGCGCGGATCGACGTCGTCATCGTCGTCGACCGGGGATTCAAGGGCGTCGCGCTCCACCTAGTCACCGTAAACCCCACGCGTGCCCGGCCCGCAGCGAATCGCCTGTGCCGGCCGATCTAGTCGGCTGCTGCCAAGGAAGGATACTAGTAGTATCGTAGCGATACTATCAGTACACTTATCCATATGGCCTCGCCGCGGAAGGAGGAATCATGATCAGTCAGCGGATCGAACGGTCGTCCTTGGTTCAGGAGCTCCGCGATGCGGCCGCTACATGCCAGTTCGTGGGGCTGTCGATTGAACTTTCCCAGCTTGTGCCAGGGGAAATCGCGCAGACGGGCAGTGGTGGTCTGCGATGAATGTGCCGCTTGCGTTAACCAAGACTCGATTGTGGACGCGCGGGGTTCGCGGTGTGAGGCTGGCTGGTCGCAGCATTTCCCGGTGTATGCACCGAAGGCCGCCGCAAGACCAAGGCGGCGTTCGTCCACGTCATTACCCGCCTCGCTCCTGTTCATATCTGGACGACGACCTGATGAACCGGGAAATGTATAACCACGTGCGCGACGAGCCGATCAGATTAGCCTCTCGGCTGGCGTTTCGGCTACGCCGTTCATGAAACTGTCAGGGTTTCGGCGATCGTGCATCGGCATTGTCAAACCACCTGTGCACTAAGGGATCACGTGTTGCTGTGCCCATCATGCTGGACCGCCGACTGTGCGCTGGTGTCGGTCCGAAGTGCGCAGCAGCGATCGAGCTGCACATAGCGGTGGCAGTTTGACCGGCCGCGTAGAAGGGTACTGGTAGTACTGTTGCGGATACCGTTGGTTTCTTTCGAGGTAGCGGGGCGGGGATGGCAGACAACGGCTGGGCCTCTTCGGGCTTGGCGACCTTAAGCCGGCCGGTTCGGGAACGCCTTCAAAAAGTTGCGGCCGGTGAGGGCGCATACAGCGATCGGCTAGCCCGCCTGGCGGGTTTCAGCATCCGGCATAAAGTGCTGGTGATCGGTGTGTGGGTGGTGACCGCCGCCGCCCTGGCGCTGCTCTTCCCGCAGCTGGAAACCGTTGTCAGACAACAGTCGGTAAATCTCATACCGCGTGATGCGCCGTCGCTTCAAACAGTAGAGCGCATGGGCGCGGCATTCGGCGAGCAGGGATCCAAGACGACCATATTTGTCGCGATGGAGGATCCGGCCGGCCTGACTGCGCCGGTGCGCCAGCGCTACAACACGATGCTGTCGCGGTTGCGTGCCGACTCCAAGCACGTGCGCCTGGTTCAAGATCTGTTGGCCGACCCGGTCACTGCCACCCAGGCAGTCAGCCAGGATGGCAAGGCCTGGTATCTGCCGGTCGGCGTGGTCGGAACACTCGGTGATCTCAACGCTGCCGAATCCGTCAAAGCGGTACGCGCGATCGCCGCTCAGTCCTTCGCCGCCTCGTCCACTACCGTCCGCGTAACCGGCCCCCCGACGACTTTCAGCGATCAAATCGATTCAGCTGAAAAGGACTTGATTGTCATCTCGGTCGCGACGGCAGGTCTGATCGCAGGGATCTTGCTGGTCATATATCGGTCAATCTTTACCGCCTTGCTGCCACTGCTGGTCATCGGTGTGAGCCTGGCTGTGGGGCGCGGAGTGCTGTCAGCGCTCGGCGAATCAGGCATGCCGGTGTCGCAGTTCACCATCGCGTTCATGATGGCGATCCTGCTGGGTGCCGGCACCGATTATTCGGTGTTTTTGATCAGCCGCTATCACGAGCAGCGACGACAAGAGGTCTCGGCCGATCTCGCGGTAATCAATGCAACGGCCACGATCGGGCGCGTGATTCTGGCCTCGGCCGCCACCGTGGCGTTGGCTTTTTTGACCATGGTGTTCGCGAAATTAAGCGTATTCGCCGCGCTGGGCCCCGCCTGCGCAATCGCTGTTTTTGTCGGTTTCGCAGCAACGGTGACATTGTTCCCCCCTGTGCTGGCGCTGGCCGCCAGACGGGGCATCGGTGAACCAAAAGCCGACCGCACCCGTCGCTACTGGAACTGGATCGCAGTGGCCGTGGTCCGCCGACCCGTACCACTTTTGGCCGCCAGTCTGGTCGTTGTGCTGGGCCTCGCAGCTGTCGCGCTGACTATGCACGTCAGCTATGACGATCGCCACGGACAGCCGGCGACCACCGCGAGCAACGAGGGTTATCACCTGCTGGACAGGCACTTTCGCAAGGACATCGTCATCAGCGAATTCATGGTCGTTGAATCACCTGCCGATATGCGTACCGGCAAGGGCCTAGCCGATCTGGATGAAATGGCGTCCCGAGTGTCGCAACTGCCGGGCGTCACCAAGGTCTCCGGTGTCACCCGCCCTACGGGCGCACGCCTGGACCAAGCTCAACTGTCCTGGCAAAACGGTCAGATCGGTAACAAGATGGCCGGCGCGGTCGCCGATGGAGACGCCCATAAGGCCGATCTGGCCAAACTCACCGGCGGCGCCGACCAACTCGCTGGCGGTCTGGCACAACTCGACACCACCCTGCGCACGGCGCTGACGCCCCTGACCGGGGTCCTTACGCAAACGCAGTCCGCAGGATCCGAAGCCCAGCGTTTCCGGCCGCTGCTACAGCAGCTTTCGGCTACCGCGCCTGCCGTCGACCAAGCCATGCGATCCGGGCCCGGACTGCGTCAAGAGGCCGAGCAAGCCCAAAACGCCATTGCCACGATCGACCCCCTCGTGGGCGCGCTCAACGCCTCCCCGTGGTGTGCCACCACACCCGAATGCGTCCCGATCCGCGACCAAGTGCAGATTCTGGCGACGTTGCGCAATAACGGCTTCTTCACCCAACTCGCCAACCTTGGCGACCTGTACCAACCGGGCAGCGACACGGCCGCAGGCACCTTGGCCGACATGCAGAACACCGTCACCTCGCTGGACAAGGCGTTCGGAGCACTCGGCGACCCCGCCGACCTGGCCGGCAACATCCGTCGCCTCCAAGGCGGCATCAGCCAACTGGCCTCCGGCGCACAAGCCTTGGCTACCGGCGTACATACACTTGCCGACAGCAACATCCAAATGCTGTCCGGCATGAGTCAGGTTGCCACCCAACTACAGAATTCCGCGCGGGCCAGCGCCGGCTCAGACAGCGCCAGCGGCTTCTACCTTCCCCCCAATGCCTTCGAAAACCGCCAATTCGCAGACGTTGCCAAGCATTTCCTATCCGGCGACGGCAAAACCGCGCGCTTCTCCATCGAGTCCAGCTATGACCCCTACAGCAGCCAGGCGATGAACCTCGCCCACAAAATCACCGATGTCGCCAATGCCGCACGGCCCAACACCTCCCTGGCCAACGCCACGGTGTCGATGGCAGGCTTTCCCGCCGTCAACTCCGACATCCAGCACCTACTGTCGGCCGACTTCCATCAGCTGGCCGTCGCCACCCTCGTCATCGTTGGCCTCATCTTGGTCTTACTGCTGCGCGCCCTGGTCGCCCCGCTCTACCTGTTAGGCACCGTCGTGCTCAATTACGGCGCCGCGCTGGGCATCGGAACCCTCGTCTTTCAATACGGCCTCGGCAAGGAAATCGCTTGGCCCGTACCACTTCTCGCCTTTATCATTCTCGTAGCGGTAGGCGCCGACTACAACATGCTGCTCATTTCTCGGCTGCGCGAAGAATCCGCCCGCAACATCCGCGTCGGCGTCCTGCGTACCGTCGCGAACACCGGCTCGGTCATCACCTCGGCCGGAATCATCTTCGCCGCCAGCATGTTCGGGCTCATGGTCGGCTCCGTCGACATCATGATCCAAACCGGACTGATTATCGGCTGCGGACTACTACTGGACACCTTCGTCGTACGCACCCTCACGGTTCCCGCGATCGCCACATTGCTGCGTGAGGCCAGCTGGTGGCCTCAACGGCAACTCTTGACTCAGCACGGCCGACCACGCTGCCGGTGATGCTGTCACCCGATGGAGTGCGTAGCGTGACGGGCGTGGAATTCGCCCGGTTCGACGAACGGATCGCCGAACAGATGCTCAGTGCGACGACGACTGCGGGTGGACTGTCGACATACCTGAACTTCCGCCACACCCAGCTGATAGCAGGCCGCTTGGTTGCCGAAATGGATGCCCGGGAGGACCTGCTCACACCCTTTGGAAATCTCCACGGCGGGTGCCTGTCCGCCATGGTCGATCACTGCCTCGGGGTGCTGTTTTATCCAGTGATCCCCGCCGGTTGTTGGGTCGCCACAACAGAATTCAAATTGAACCTGCTGCGCCCGGTCTCCAGCGGAGTGTGCGTGGCGGTGGCCGACATCATTTCGTTGGGCAAGCGGAGCGGCGTAGCGCGTATCGATATCACGAACAACGGCAAGCCGGTCTGCGCCGCCCAGGGCACCGTCACAGTCGTGAACCCAAAGGAAAACGGGTCGTGACAACGGCCATGCGCGCCTATGTGTACGCGCACTTCGCGCAAAAGAATCGGACCACATGACAATTACTCAGGAGTGCATCCGCACGGACGACGGCATCACCCTCGTAGCAGATTGCTACCGGCACGCCGCAACTCGCCCCGTAGTGGTGCTCCTACATGGCGGCGGTCAGAACCGCCACGCCTGGGCCACCACGGCACGCCGACTCCATTCCCACGGCTACACCGTCGTCGCCTACGACACACGAGGCCACGGCGACAGCGACTGGGACCCAAACGGACAGTATGACGTCGAACGATTCGTGTCCGATCTGATCTCGGTACGAGAACACTTCAGCGCCGAGAAGCCCCCCGCCGTCGTTGGCGCATCGCTGGGCGGCATGATCATCCTCGCTACGCACTTGGTGGCGCCAGCTGACCTATGGGCAGCCGTTGTACTGGTCGACATCACCCCGAGGATGGAATTCCATGGGGCCCGCCGCGTCGTGTCATTCATGGCCGCTCACCCCGACGGATTCGGCACGCTCAATGACGCCGCCGACGTGATCGCCGAATACAACCAACACCGAGGACGGCCCGAAAATCTCGACGGCCTGCACAAGGTCCTGCGCCAACGTGACGACGGCCGATGGATCTGGCGATGGGATCCGGCCTTCATCAGCTCCAACTTCGATTTCCTCGAAGGTGATCTCGCGACGAGCACCGAGGAGTTCGACGCCATCGGCGGATTTCTCGTCGAAGGAGCACGTCGAATCACGGCACCGACGCTGTTGGTGCGTGGCGCGCTTTCAGACGTGGTCTCCCAGGACACGGTCGACGAATTCGTCGAACTGGTACCGCACGCCGAAACAACTGACGTGACCGGTACCGGTCACATGGTTGCCGGCGACGACAACAACGCCTTCACCGCCGCGGTCACCGATTTCCTCGACCGCACGATCGGGATGACATAAGCACCTACCGACTGCGGGCCTGCCGACCGATGTCGTCGACTCCGGCAAACTCTGTCGCCGTGCCGACCAAGCGCAGCAGGCTACCGCTGCGCCTGGCTGCGCACGTCCCTAACGGTTTACGTCGCATCTGAGTCATCATCTTCATCAGGAAGATCGTGCCGAACCGCTCGGACTCGACCCCGCGGCAGACACGCCATGTAACCGTGGCGTTTGCCATAGAGCTCCCACGCGGTCTCCGCTGCGTCCGGATCAACATCGATACGGTGTCCGCGGGAGAACCCGAGATGCAACGACCCGTCGTCGTCGCACCAGGCGCGCGTGCACACCGCTCCGGCCAGGTCCAATAATGACCGCTCATCGGGCGAAAGGTTGGCGGGGTCGATCAACACCTCTTCCTCGGGCCAGACTGGCCTGACCCCGTTTGGTTGATCCATGGCTTATGAGAGTCTTGCAGCCCACGACGTGGGCAGGAAGGCTCAACAAAATCATGGCGACGAGGAAGCGGCACAGCCCGGAGCAGATTGTGCGCAAGCTGATGGCGGCCGATCGGCTCCTGGCCGAGGGTAAGGACACGGCAGCGGTGTGCCGCGAACTGGGTGTCTCCGAGGCCACCTACCACCGGTGGCGTAACCAGTTCGGCGGGTTGAAGGCCGAGGACGCCAAACGGCTCAAGGACCTCGAACGCGAGAACACCACCCTCAAACGCCTGCTGGCAGACGCGGAGTTGGAGAAGGACGCGCTGCGGGAGATCGCGAAGGGAAACTTCTAGGCCCGGAACGTCGGCGGGCGGCCGTTCGTCACCTCCAGCGCGTGCTGGGGGTCAGCGAACGGTTTGCCTGCCGCGTGACCGGGCAGCACCGCGCAACCCAGCGGCACGCAGCCGTCTCTGCGACCCCCGAGGATCCCGACGCCGCCCTGCGAGCCTGGCTTCGCCAGTACGCCAAGGACCGCCCACGACGTGGGTTTCGGCCCGCGTATCACGACGCCCGCGCTGAAGGCTGGGCAGTCAATCACAAGAAGGTGCAACGCCTTTGGCGCGAAGAAGGGCTTCGCGTGCCGCAGCGCCGTCGCCGCAAACGCCACGGCAGCAGCA